>CAKZYM010000869.1 GCA_937884685.1 uncultured Calothrix sp. | reverse complement strand
CAATACCTCAGTGGCATTTTCACATCCTACAATCGCAGGAACTCCCAACTCTCTTGCAATAATAGCTGAATGACAAGTTCTACCACCGGAATTAGTCACAATTGCGCTGGCTTTTTTCATAATCGGTTCCCAATCCGGGTCAGTCCTATCCGTGACCAATATTTCCCCAGGTTGAAACTGTTCGATTTTACTAATATCTAAAATTACCCGCGCTTTTCCATTACTGATTCCTTCACCAACAGCACGTCCGATAGTAAGAGGAGAGGGGGAAGGGGAGAGGGGGAGAGAGGGGGAAAATTTGTCTCCTTGTCCCCTTGTTTCTATAAACTTATAGCTCCGCAGAACATTACTTAACTTCTGCGACTGTACCGTTTCGGGACGAGCTTGAACGATAAATAATTCGTTGGTAATTCCATCTTTTGCCCATTCCATATCCATCGGGGTATACTTCCGATGAACGTGGGAATAATGGTCTTCTATTAAACAAGCCCAACGCCCAAGCTGTAATATTTCTTCATCATTTAAGGCAAATTTAGCTCTTTCAACCGACGACACGGAAACGTTTTTCACGTTTTTTGAGCCGTCATCATAAATCATTTTAATTTCTTTACTTCCCAATCTCTTATCGATGATTGGACGATATCCCGATATCAAAGTTGGCTTAAAAACGTGGTACTCGTCGGGATTTACGGCTCCTTGAACTACGTTTTCTCCCAAACCATAGGCTGCTGTTATCAAAGCTGCATCTTTAAAACCACTTTCGGTTTCTATCGAAAACATTACTCCAGAAGTCGCTAAATCCGAACGCACCATTTTTTGCACTCCCACCGCTAGCGCAACTTCAAAATGGTCAAAACCTTTTGTATGACGATAGGAAATTGCTCTATCTGTAAATAGCGAAGCAAAACAACGATGGGTAGCAGCTAAAACTTCTTCAACTGTAGTGATATTGAGATAAGTTTCCTGCAGTCCTGCCAAACTAGCCTCTGGTAAATCATCAGCAGTTGCACTTGAACGCACCGCTACGTCTGTATCGGCATTATACCGCTCGCACAATCTTTTATATGCTGTTGCGATCGCACTTCTAAATTCAATAGGGAATGGTGTGTGGAGCAACAACTTCCGGGCTTTTCTAGCCCTGATGCGTAGATTTTGTAAATCATTCACATCCAAATCAGCAAAAAGCGTCCTTAACTTTTCTTCTAATCCCGCAGATTCAATAAAATAACGATAAGCATAAGCAGTTGTCGCGAAACCAGTGGGAACATTAACCCCCTTCGGAGTCAACTGTCCAATCATTTCTCCCAAAGACGCATTTTTTCCGCCAACTATAGGAATATCATTAATACCGATTTCGTCGAACCACAGCACAAGTGCTTGTTCTTTGGAGGATTCACGAGTATTTATGTTCGCTACTTTATCCATAACTATTTTCCTCCCCTAAAAAGACATAGGAGTATTTATTTATTGATTAAATTTTCAACCTGCAGTACCCATCTCTAACAGATTCTGTCGCAAGTTTCCACCTACCATAACAAAAATATCAGGTGAGAACTTTTAACGAAGAAACCTTACTAAAGACGGACTTGCATCAAGACTCAATAATAAGAGCCGCTACTTCTTTCTAGGAGAGGTTTAAATATTTTATGCTTGGGATTAACTTTTTGATTTTGGCTACTGACTCAGATTTACTCAAACCAATTTTAATATTCCACCATATAAATTATGAGGGCTTTACACGAATGTATTACCCCACATAATCAATGAAGGATTAATTTTCTCTACTTGCTACTTGCTACTCCTAAAACTTGCCCAAGATTTTATCTAATTATCAAAAAACAGCTAAATGCTTGACTCTTTTTTCATAAAAAGGTATATTGCATTACCACTAAAACCAATACCTAGCAAAAAAAGACAGCACCCCCTGATTTAGAAACCATAATTGAACTGTTGGCAGTTCTAAATGGCTGTTCGGGTGTGCTGAATTAATATTGAATGTCAAAAATGTCAAAACCATTTTGGACGAGATTTTTTAGATAAAAAACAGAGATTCTATAGCCTCTCCTGGCATTGGATATTATTTTTTTCGATTCGCGCATTCACTAATTGGTTGCTATTAACAACAGATTTACACAGCAGAACTTCAAAATTAGTCGTTCTCCCATACTTCCCTGCCAATCAAATCCGCTATGCGGTCGCGTAGCAGAAATTCGCATTTTTCTAACTCGCATTCAATACAAACCCACTCTCTAGCTGGTATGTATTGACATAGGGTATATATCGGCTGTTGTCGGCTAACTACTCCTTTTTGAACCAATCGCCGCGCTTCATCCTGAATCACGTCTAAAGAGTAATTTATAGAAGGCACCGTATTCACACTCATAATTGCTACTCGCTATTTTACACGTAAGTATTATTCCCAAAATTTACCGGAAACGAACATGGTTAATAACCAGTCCGTTATCATCTTTTTGTAATTTGCTATACGGAACTAATTTCATTTTGACGCTATACACTCTCAAAAAATATAAAGATATGTTAAGAATGTCATGTTTTTATGACATAGCTTTTTTATCTGTTAAGCATCAAAGTAAGAGTAGCAAATGTCACACTTAAAAAAATGTATCCTAACATGTTTAAACAAAGCACCTCAAGAGTGCTGCTAAGCAGGTGAAATCAATGTATTTAGCAGGATTCCAGGTCTCGCAAATAGATTTGCTGTTTGAATAACTTATCTATAGCAATCTTTGAGTTTGGATGCATCTGTCCCTAGGGGAACTAAGCAAATAATATTGAAATGATAGCAATGTATAATCTGTAGCTTCATATAAAAAATAAACTACAACGAAAAAGCTACAGATTCACTTATCGTTAACAATTTCTTAAACAGATGAATAATTGCCTAGTTAAGTAAAGCACTACCTATAGACAAAAACCCCTCGGATAGATAGCTGTAACAAACCGCAGATAGTCATAAGTTGTGTCGAACACCGGTGGAGATTCATTAATCATCAACTTCAGCGATCTTATGTATTTGCGTAGACTGTGAATTATATCAGTTTTTTTTGTATCATATATGACTTTATTTCTATTTGTTAACTCCCATTAATTTACGTAAATTATTGGAGCAACTATTGTTAAGTTTAGTAAATACATAAAAATTCTTGAGAATAAGGCTGTGTAAGAATGTATGATGTAAGGTTTATTAGAATAATCTTTCAAAATGGTATAAACGTGGAATATCACAATCTTATTTAGCTATAGGGGTAATATTTAATCAACGCAGGGAGCAGTGGTTAAGGAACAGTAAATAGGTGAGAATCGGTAATTAAAAAAGTAGTAAAGCCGAATGATTTTATCAGTATTCAACCCATAAGGGCATTTGCATTGGAAATACTGAGTGGAAAGTATCAGCGCATAGCAGATGCAAGAAACTGCAATCAAATCATAAATTCTCTCCTATCGCTTATCGCTATTTCTTAATTCCCATATAAACAAACAGACGCAATCACAGTTGCGTCTGTTTCAATATTAGGCTAAGTTTTGATTAAGATTAAGTAATCTTTACTATTCCTACTTAATTTATTTTCTCATCAATATCTTCTGCTTGTTCTTCGAGTTCTGGCTTTTGTTGGTCTTTAATTTGATTTAAAAGAGATAATACTTTGTTACCTCTTTCAATTGAACGGTCTTCTAGGAAGATAACTTCTGGGGTACGACGTAAACGAACCCTTGAACCAAGTTCGCTACGGACGTAACCAGTTGCCGATTTTAAACCAGCCATTGTTTCTTCTCTGGCTTCATCAGTACCATAAATTGAAACGTAGATTTTGGCGTGTTGTAAATCTCCAGAAACATCTACATCAGTAACGCTAACCATTCCCGTGCCCACTCGGTCATCTTTAATTCCGTTGAGCAACATTTGGCTAACTTCCCGTCTAATTAATTCAGCAACGCGGGAAACGCGGCGATTAGTAGCCATAAAAATAGCCTCCTAACAGAGGTTTTACTATAGAAATGATGGTTTTTTCAAGTATGGGGCCAAATCCCCTCACTACAATCAGCTTATCTTAGCGACAATCTTACATCTGCTCTAATTATTAAGGCATAAGACATAAGAGTCGAAATCATGACTTTAATAATTTCTTGGTAGAACTTCAACCTTTTCCGATTATGGAGTGCAGTTATATAAATTTTCTACCCGATTTGTAATAATTAAAAAAACATTCTCCTAACTTCCTCAAATATTTTGCTTAATCGAATTTATCAATTGCTAACAGCAATTTCCGACCGTATTTTTCAATAAATATCTACTTACAGATACTTACAGCCACTTTTTAAGCTTAACTTCTATAAAAACTAGCTAAGTTGCACTCAAACCAAGCATTGCACGCAGGGTAAAAGAAATAAAAACCAGAATACCCACTAACAGCCCGATAAAAGCAATCGAGGTGATGCGGCGTTTAAATATTGGTTGTAACCAGCTAAACGCATTTAGAAATATACCCAATAAGGTAGTTACGAAGTAGCGAACGTAGTTAGATACGTTATTCCAAAAACCATCAAACATCTTTTTTTACAGCGTCTTAATAAACTGTAGTTTTTTTTGATGAACTTACTCCAATCTGCATTGTAATCTAAAGGAAGGTAAATATCTCACATAATATAAAATTATTAAGATTATATAGTTTATTATTTTTTAATATTCCTTGCACAATAGCGATTTGTTTAAGTTTAATGGTAAATCGAATTTCTAAACAACCTTTTCCGCGTCCGTTTCTGAAATGGGCTGGGGGAAAAAGCAAATTGATTGCACAAATTCGCAATTATTTACCGGAGCCACATACCTATACAAAGTATTATGAACCATTTTTAGGTGGAGGCGCAGTTTTTTTTCATCTCCATCCATATGACGCTATGTTAACTGATGTTAACTCGGAACTAATTGCTACTTATAAATGTGTAAAAAACAATTTGACCGATTTAGTTGGCTTGCTGAAAATACACGAAAGCAATCATAGCAAAGAATATTATTATGATATACGTCAAGCATCAGTAAAAACTGATTTAGAAAAAGCTGCTCGTTTACTCTATTTGAATAAAACCTGCTTTAACGGTCTTTACCGGGTAAATTCTAAAGGTCAATTTAACGTTCCTTTGGGCAGATATAAAAATCCTAAAATTTGTCCCATCGAATTATTATCATCAGCTTCCGAGACATTGCAGTTGGCGCAAATTAAGCAAGCAGATTTTGGCGATGTTCTTAATTATGCGAGCGGTAGCAATGATTTTGTATTCTTCGACCCTCCCTATTATCCCATTAGCAGCACAAGTTACTTTACCGCCTACAGTCGTAATGCTTTTAATAAGGATGACCAAATACGTTTGAGAGATACCTGTGAAGAATTAGCAAGTCGGGATGTCAAAATCATGGTATGTAATTCTGATTGTGACTTGATCAGAGAACTTTATACAGAAATAAACTTCAAAATAGTTCCTATTAAAGCAGCGCGAGTCATCAACTCGAATATCAAAAATCGCGGCACTATTCACGAATTGTTAATAATGTCTTATTAAAGAGAATTAGATTAGATTAAATTAGATTAAATTAAATTATTTTGATTTAGGTAAAGCATTGTAAATAAAAGTTAATTAATGCTTTCTCTATGAAAGGCAATGCCAAAACCTTGTCCTAAAGTATTTCAGTGTTTAATTTACAAGTTTAATTTACAAAGACTCTCTGCTTCAATAATTAATATTGTTTTTTATGCAGCGCTCGAATACTGTTTCCTGTTTTACCTGTTTCTTATTACTTATTCACTGTAGACAAATTACAATCAATATTTGGATAAGCAAATAAGCTTCTTTGGAGGAGTTTAAATGGATTCACAGCAATTACAGGTATTTGAGCAATTTGCTAACAATGTAGATTTTGCTTTCTGGGTTTCTTCTCCCGATGTCACCCACTATTACTATATGAGTCCTGGATATGAAAAAATTTGGGGTCGGACTGTTGCTTCACTTATAGAAAATCCTCACTCATTTTTAGAGGCCGTTCATCCCAACGATGTCGAGCGTGTTACTCAAGCAGCAATAGGAAAAGAACCTTGGAACATGGATGAAGAATATCGCATCATTCGTCCAGACGGTACAGAACGTTGGGTAAGAGACCGCACTTTTCCAATTTACGACGAGCAAGGTAACGTTGACCGTATGACAGGTATTGCTGAAGATATTACAAAGCGCAAACAAGAACTAAAAGATTTGCATCAAAGCTTAGAGCAGTTTAAGCAGTTTGCAGAAAATGTTGATATCGTCTTTTGGGTATGCGATGTCGATGTTACTGAATTTCTATATATCAGCCCCACCTATGAAAGAATCTGGGGTAGGAGCTGCGCTTCACTTTACGAGAATCCTTTGTCTTTCTTAGACACGGTACATCCTGAAGACCTGCCTGCGAAAATGGCTGCAATTCAAAATAATCCAACATCAATGGATGAGGAATATCGTATTACTCAACCTAACGGTACTGTACGTTGGATAAACGACCGTAGTTTTCCGGTATTAGATGAAGACGGAAAAGTGTTTCGTATGGTGGGTGTTGCTAAGGACATAACTTATCGCAAGCAAGCTGAGGAAGAAACATACAAAGCATTGCAAAGAGGGAGAGAACATAGCGATGCAAAATCTGAATTTATTGCGACTATATCCCACGAGATTCGTACCCCGCTATCAGTAATTCAGTCCTCTGCTGATATTCTGCAACATAATTTTCATAAATTAACTGATGAAAAGAAGCAGAAACATTTTAATAAAATGGATTCAGCAGTGCAACGGATTACATCTATCGTTCAAGACGTGTTGATGATATCAGAAGAAGATGCAACTTCTTTACAATTTCAACCAAGTGAAGTTGATATAGTTCAACTATGCCAAGAAATTATCAATACAATCGTTAATTATAATGTCGAGCGTATTGAATTTAAAGTATCGGGAGATGGTAAGAATGTGGGAATGATTGATACTAAACTTATTAATCATATATTAATCAATTTACTTGAAAACGCCCTTAAATATTCGCAACCAGATACAAAAGTAAAGTTTGAATTGGGGTTATTGCCAAGTAAAATAACATTGTGCATCCAAGACGAAGGTATTGGTGTTCCCACCGAGAACTTATCCCATATTTTCAACTCATTCTATCGTGGGAATAATGTTGAGACTGCTTCAGGTACGGGGCTGGGACTATCTATAGTTAAGCGGTGTACTGATTTACATCGCGGTGGAATTTCAGTTAATAGTACCGTTGGAGAAGGAAGCATTTTTACTGTTAGCTTACCGAGATAAAGATTACTGATTCTTCGCTATATAAGATTTCTTCGCAGAGTTTTTTTAGCGAAGCGAAAACTCACTTAACTTTCTATTCCCTATTAGTGATTAATCATTACCGATTATATCTTTCCCGTTTGCGTCGGAATTCTATAAACTTGCTTTTTCTTACTCAGAGTTATCTGTATTCTCTAAAGCTGAAAATTGGCAATAAAGTTAATAAAGTCAAAATCTTTAATCAATTCCTTTTTGCTTCTGTGGCAGTGTCGAGCATACTTGAAGGTATTGATATGTTAAGAAGGGTAGTTTCTATATAATCTTTATCTAATTTTCTAGAACCTCACCCGCTTGATGGGTTCCCATTCCCTGACATATTACCATTTTCTGCAACCTTCACCACTAATCTTACCTCTTCTATAATCAAACGGGATTAGTTTTGAATTACCGGTTGCTTGCAGGTGTCTTTTCAAATTTTAAATGCGTTTCTCATGCAGAAATCAAAAATAACTTTTAATCACATCATGCAAATATATTTATAGTACAAATGAATTTTTGTTTGTAATGCTGAATCTATAAATAATTAATTTACAAACAATGAAAATACTTTAACGAAAACGAATTAAATAATTTTAGTAGAAGCTCCTGATTCATCCCCTGATAAACTAACAACTTATTAAGCTATTTATAGGGGATAGAAATGAGCATTTTCACTGTTTGAACGCAAATAAATCATCTATAGTAACCGTATCCTTTAAGGACTGTAAAAGCTTGGAAAGGTAGATGTCATTAGCCAAGCATTTAACCTGCTTGAATTTCAGTATTACCGTTACGGATAGACCATGCCATTTCTAGCAATTTAGTCCAGCGTTTTTGTAATTGCTTGGGAGTACATTTAAGTTCCTTTGCAATTGCTTGGTCGTTTTGCTTATCGCTCTTCAACTGCAACATGTGACGTTGTTGTTCGGAAAGTTGAGCAACAAAAGCATCCCACTGACCCGAGGACATTCCCAATTTTTGTTCCAAACTAGCACCTAACCACTGGTGTACTAATTGCCAGTTATGAGTACGTGCAAACTTCTCTACATGGTACTTAAAACGCTGTTGTAGATAATCGCGCTGACGACTGGTTAAACCTAGTATCCGGTCAATTTCTGGAGCGCTGAGGTCTTGCAGTTTCAATGACAAGTAATCTACACAATCAGTTTGACCTTGAGCTTGGAGATAATTAACCAACTCAGCAACAACTCTATCCCGTTCCGCTGCTTCCGCTAAATCGAAATTGGATTGTGCAACCATTTGCGCTCGCACTTGTTGGACAGCAGAACTACGTTGATAAGCTTCAGCATCTTCGGATTTAGCCGATTCTAGAGCCATTTCCATATCAACGGTGGTTTCTTGAGGTAAGCGACGGCTAAAACCTTGAGCGCGAAGGATGATTAGCTGTTGATTAGCGTTACCTGGAAGGGAAATACGACGTTTGGCATATTGTTCGGTAAATGCCATGTACTCTCCTAATTGCAAGCGAGTCCGGGGAGTATAGTCTTGAGGTAACTCGTTTTCCCGACGGAAAGCTTTAATAGCTTCGATATAGAATGCTTGGAGAAAATCTTCAATTAAGTTATATCGCGCATCAAAACCCAACTGACAACCAGGGAGACTGATGTGACGGTAAACCATAGAACCGAGAGTGCTGTGTAGTTCTACCCTACCGCGTCTGGAACCTAGTTGATAGTAGTGCAAGCACTTTTGCAAGCGATGCTTCGATAAACTAAATAACCAAGATTTAACTTGTCCGGATGACTGGATGCGGTAGCTTTTTTCGCAAATACGCTCAACTTCTTTAGCTATGCGGTTTGCGACTACTTGAATACTAGCAGGGGTAGCTTTAACCTGGGCAGACAGCTCTTGACATATCTGCTGAACTAATGCATTGTTAGTATCCTGCGATTCTACATTCGCAGTTTCATTGACGGTTTCATTAGCGGTTTCGTTATTAACAGCAGATGTGGAAGAAGGTAGATTCGCAATGTTTGTTTTCATCATTTTTTAGGATTGGTACTGCACCGTAACTACAGAGGTCGGTGGCAGTCTGGGAGGTACTTGTCTTGAAGCTTTATTTATCAAGAGTTGTCATCACCGCTGCTCACATTTATGAATGTAAGAAATATCCGTAAGTTCCGGATAGGCTGGTGTGTCGCTTTCTTCGAGTTTATCGAATCTACGACTGTCACACTCATGAGTATAAATACTCAAAAAACTCTTAAAGGCTTATAAAATAAAGCTTTGCGACTTAGTTACCTTGCCCCCATTCTAGCTTGATGAATGTGACAATTTGAGAATTGGAGTATCAAAATTGAATAAAAATGCAAATTAAAAAAAATTAGGTATTTTAGCTTTGCGAAAAAATAAAGCTGAGTTGGACATCCAAAGTAGAACAGTAGAGAAATAAAGGAAATCAGTATTAAATTGAAACTCCTAATTCTTAACTCTTAACTCCTAACTCCTAACTCCTAACTCCTAACTCCTAACTTCTTACATCCATTCTTCAACTTCTTCCCAGCCTAATCCCTGACGCACAACTGTTGGCTGTTCTTCAGTCAAATCCAAAATAGTGGAGACTTTATAGCCAGGTTCTACGCCAGTATCTATGATTACATCCACTAAGCCTTCCATCCGGTCAAATAGCTCTACACGGGATAAAGGTTTTTCTTCTACCCATTTGTCGTCATCGTCATTATCGTTTGGTATGTGGGCTGAAGTTGAAATAATCGGGTTTCCTAAAGCTTCCAACAAAGATAAGCAAACAGCGTTATCCGGGACTCGAATTCCGGTGGTTTTACGTTTCGGGTTTTGTACTAATTTCGGTACTAACTTGGTCGCAGGTAGTAAAAAAGTATAAGTTCCCGGAATCAGATGCTTCATAATCCGATAAGCTGCATTATTGACAAAAGCATAGGTAGCAACGTTTGAAAGAGAAGGACATAAAAATGTCAGTGGCTTTTCATTTGCTAACTGTTTTATTTGTCGTACCCGCTGTAACGCTGACTTAGCATTCAGGTCACAACCTATTGCGTAGACTGTATCGGTAGGGTAAAGCATAACTGCGCCACTTTTTAGCGCTCCTTTAATCTCTTCTATTCGACGATTTTGTGGATTATCAGGATGGAGAGTAAAAATTTTTGCCATGGGAGAAAAATTGATAAATGTAATAAATTAATTCAACTTGTTTTTAAATCTAGAGAGAGTATAAAGAAGCATTAGAAGAAATAATATTAATCTATAAGGAAATGTTTCTGATACAACATACATATATATTTTTTAATATAAATAGTTCTTCAAGTTATCACCGAAACTTTTTTGTCTACAACAGTTATCTAAGAAAAAATTAATTTATGATTGCTGACCAATAATAACTTTTCACTGCTAACTGCTAACTGTTCACTGTTCACTGTCAAATCGTAATCATGAGTAAAATTGTTTATTTTCAATGTCCAACAGGTATTTCTGGTGATATGTGTTTGGGGGCTTTGGTAAGTCTGGGAGTAAGTATTGAATACTTGATTGAAAATCTGAATAAGTTAGGAATTGAGCAAGAATATAAATTGTGGAATGAACTTGTTAGCCGTAATTCACAGCAAGCTAATAAAATTCATGTAGATTTGATTCAGAATCACCACCATCATCACGGTCGAAATTTACCAGAAATCGAGCAAGTTATTCAAAAAGCAGGTTTACCTCCAAGAGTGGAAGCTTGGAGTTTGGCAATATTCCAACAGTTGGCAGTCGCAGAAGGAGCGGTACATGGTATTGCTCCTGAAAAAGTTCATTTTCATGAAGTAGGTGCTGTAGATGCCATTGTAGATATTGTGGGTACTTGTTTGGGTTTAGATTGGTTGGGTATTGATAGTAATAATGAGGGATTACCTTTACTATACTGCTCTAAGCTACCGACTGGTGGAGGAAATGTACGCGCTGCACATGGAATAATGGCTGTACCTGTACCAGCAGTATTAAAATTGTGGGAAATGCGGAAATGTCCCGTTTATAGTAACGGTATTGAAAAAGAATTAGTTACACCTACTGGTGCAGCTATTGTGACAACTCTGGCAGCAAAGTTCGGCTCTCCACCTGAAATGACTATTGAAAAAGTTGGTATGGGTGCGGGTAATTTAAATTTAGAAATACCAAATATTTTACAAATTTGGTTGGGTGAAACGACAAATATAGAAAATATAAAAAATCATCAGAAACAATTAAATAATCATAATTATAATCACAATCATTCAGACCATAAGTCTAAAAATATTAGTCCTTATTTAGAAAATATTTCAGTTTTAGAGACGCAAATAGATGACATTAGTCCTCAAGCGATAGGCTATTTATTTGAAGAGTTATTTGCAGTTGGTGCGGTAGATGTTTTTACCCAAGCCATAGGAATGAAAAAATCTCGACCGGGAATTTTATTAACTGTAATTTGTCATTCGCAAGATTTAGTGAAATGTGAAACAGTTTTATTTCGAGAAACTACTACGTTAGGAATTCGACGTTTAACTCAACAGCGTTCTGTTTTACAAAGAGAAATTCAACAATTAGAAACTGAATATGGCAAAGTTAGAGTAAAAGTAGCTTGGAGGGGAACTGAAGCAGATAAAGTGATTGCAAACGTCCACCCCGAATATGCAGACTGTGCGGAATTAGCAAGAAAACACAGTGTTCCCTGGCAAGAAATTCATCGATTAGCATTACAAAATTGGTATTTGAAAAAAGAAGTAGAGAGTAAGGGACAGAAACAAATACATCACCATAATTAAAATCACTTATAGAACCAAAAAACCCGCTTCTTCAAAAAACGGGTTTATCAACAATTAAAATTTATTTAAAGCCGACCTAATTAATTATTGTTGTTTCCTACTTGATTAATTAACAGCGTCTCTCAATGTTCTTTCTACTGCATTACTCGCATCTTCAGCAGCACGTTGAGTACTTAACTTCGCATCCCTAGCAGCACGCTGAGTACTTAACTTTGCATCTTCTGCTACATCACCCACCTTGTTGGTGAGACTATCAACCGCATCGGAAGTATTCTCCTTAATATTTCTAAATCCTCGCTTGGTACCTTCAGCGAAGTCTTCAGCACTTTCTTGTACTTTATCTCCTGCATCTCGGGCATTTTCTTTAACGTTTTTACCCAAATCTTCCAGGTTCTCTGCTTTCTTATCCAAATTGCGCTGAGTATTACCTATTAAACTATCAGATTGGTCAAGAACGTTGACTTCAGCATTATCTTTCAAACCCTTAGCTTTGATTTTTGCTGCTGCTTCAGCATCTTTACTTCTAGGGTCTACATCGCTGTACGTATTCATCCCTCCTTCATAAGTAGAATCAGGAGCTTTCGCATCAACAGAACTACAAGCTTGGGTTACAAACAGTAGCATTCCTAATACACAAGCAGTTAAAATTTGCTTGATTTGAATTTTTCTCAATGTAGACAATATTTTATTCATTATTTACTCCTTTTTTACTGATTAATTAAGTGATAGCTTGAATAATAATCAAATGAGAATTTAATTAGGTTTTGACCAAAATTTAATTACATTTTAATTAGAACTAATAACTAGCTGATAAGCAAATTTTATTCTTTTAGATTAACTTCGGAATTATTCTACAGTCATTCAATAACAAACGTTAGCTACACTTATTTAGTAGATAATTTATAGATGTTCGAGTTAATCAATAATTTGCGTATTAATTATCAATAATACAGGAAAAAAAACTAGCATTTCCTCTAGCAAAAGTCTTAATATTGAACCTAATTTAACAATCTATTTCTCTTACTTTCGAGAGATACAATAAATCCAGCTTAAGAACTGGGAACTGAGACCTAGGGTGAAAAACTAGAAGAAAAGCTAGAAATGGAGAGCAGCAGTCTATAACTATCGTCTCGCTGAGCTAACGGAGCTTGTCCGAAACTATATGTCGTTCCGAATGGACTGAAGGACATAAATTGCTGACTTGTGGTCAAACCTCAAGAGCAAATTTTAAATCCTAACAAATCACAAAAACTAAACTCAAATTTATCTCAAAATTTTGTAAAAAGTTACCAAATGACTTGGGTCTACGGTCGATTTAACATATTATTTGTTGTGTTTGCCTTCGCAGAAAACTCTATCAACAACATTACAGTAATGATTAAGCAAGTTTTACGCTGGCTACTTGTGGGTGGAACGCTGTTTTTCTTGGCAAGTGCTTTAAAAAATAATTGGGAAGAAGTAGCAGCTATTCGTATTGATGGAGTTGGGTGGGCAATTTTAGCCACTGCTACTGGAGTAACCTTATTAGCGCATATTTGGGCTGGATGGGTATGGACTTGGATTCTTAAAGATTTTAATCAATCCACAAGCTCTGTAAGACTCATCCAAGCTTACCTTAAAACAAATATTGCTAAGTATTTACCGGGTAATGTTGGTCACTATATCGGAAGAATCATGGCTGCAAAAGACTTAAGAGTTAGTACCAGCGCAGCTACTATAAGCGTACTACTCGAACCATTATTAATGGCAGCAGCAGCTTTAATTATTGTGCTTTTATGCAGCCAGTTTACTTTGAATGACAGTTCTATTCTTTTGTTAATAGGACAAATACTAGGTTTAGTAGTAGCTTTGTGTTTACTTCATCCTTTGTTTCTTAATCCGCTCATTCGTCTCGTACACCGTCTAAAAAATAAGAAATCAAAAACAGGTTCTTTTAGCAATATTTCCTTAAGTTTAACTCGCTACCCATCAATATCTTTGCTTGGGGAATTGGGTTTTTTAATGCTCCGTGCATCGGGTTTTATTTTAACTTTATACGCGATATCTTCAATCAACTTCAGTCAACTTCCCTTAATAGTGGGTGCATTTAGTTTTGCCTGGATGCTAGGTTTAGTAATTCCCGGTGCCCCCGGTGGTTTAGGAGTATTTGAAGCAACTGTAATAGGTCTTTTACAACAGTTTTTTCCCATAGCGCTAATTATTAGTGCTAGTGTTTTATATCGGTTAATTAGTATCGTCGCCGAAGCTGTTGCTGCTAGCCTTGCTTGGTTTGACGAACGGCTTCTCTAATCTCAAATGGTTACAAGTTAATGTAATTATTTGTGTCTTTATATCATCGTATTAGAAAGGCAAATTAATCAATCAAAATGATGTTTTATTAATAACATTATTCTGTAAAAAAATATTCAAACTAATTTATAATTATTCCTTCCTACGTAATTTCAATTGAGAAAATATTCGATACGTATCCAAATTTGCTTGTGATTCAGCTTGAGGTGATTTTCCTTTCATTTGAATTAAATTATATTCAACATTCTCTGCATAAATTGCAAAAGTTATATTAAATACTTCGATAAAATTAATTATCCAATCACACTCGTTTTCATTATACTGTTCGTAATAATTAATTATATTCGCGATACGCATTTCTAAATGACGGCGCGAATTTTTGCTAATTAAAATAATTTTGAGGAGTACAATTACCAAAGTCAATGGATTACCTTGAGAAAGCAGTAAAATAAATAATTGAGAGGGTTCTTTTCCATTTTCAGAAATTAGACAATCAATTACTTTATTACAAATTCTCAACGATAAATTTTTGTCAATTATTTTTTGATTATATTCTTCTTTCCAAGCTAAAATTTGTTCGGATAATTGTTGCTCTAATGTTTCAACAAACTCTTGCTGACCCACTGAATAAATCAAATACTTTAATAAGCTTTCCTTAAATTCTTTTAAGCTTTGATTTCGGGTCTGTTTAACAAAAATATTGGCAATATTTTCATAGCTAAACACACCTTTTCTGACAACAATTACTTTAATTAAACGTAATACTTCATCGCCTAAAATGCTGGGATTCTGATAACGATTAATATTAGAAGCTGTAGATTGAGAACGAGCAATATACATTGCTAACTCAAACTTAAATTTATCTTTTAACTGTTTAGAAAGACGCTTTGCAGCTTCTTGTTGCTCTTTTGGATTGTTTTTATTCGTAGACTGAGCTAATAACAAATAGGAGCTATAGCGTTTTGTCCAATGTAAATTATTTTTGTCTTCATATTTTATCGCAAATAATTTAAGCTCTTGATAATCCTTACTATTAATAAAATTTGCTAACCAAGCTCTAAAAATATTGATTTTTCTAGAGCAAAGCGAAGTATTTTTAGGCTTATACTCCGAAAATACATCAATTAACTTTTGAATATATTTGTATTTACGGCGATTTTCCCAATTGTTTATAAGTATATAACAAGTACGTTTGAGAGTATTACGAAATAATGGTTCGTTACTACCCACAAAAATTTGGTATATTCCTAGCTCAGAATTTGAATTAGCAGAATCTAAACAATTTATAAATAAATCTTTAAACTCTTGTAAAACATCTTCTGGTTCTTGGTTTTGAACAATTTCTAGAAAAAAGTTGTAAACTTTCTCTTGTGCAGCCTGCACATCTAATCCTCTATCATTCAAATCAAGAAGATGCTTTTTACCCCGTATACAACAATCGCTATCAACAATCATGTTATGGTTTTCAAGACCCAGAAGTCTCCTGCTTATATTGTTACTAGCTTATCCTTCACAAACAGCAGCATCAATCGATTGTTCAAAATAACGGTGTTTTTTTACATAAATTTGATGAATTTATGATGACTGGATAAAATTAATGCATCTAATTGTGTAATTACCGAAAGATATATAATAAAAATTATACTGGGTTCGACCCCACCCTTAATTAGTTAATTCTTTTCAAATTATTTAAATCAGGAAATTATAGGTTTTGCTAGTACTCCACCACATTAATTCTACAGGTTCGTTTTTTCCGCAATTGTCAGGAGCCTAAAATTTTACGTCTCTACAAACGGTCAAAATTAACGGGACAAAGTAATAGTACTCCTTAATCCCTCACAAAAATTTTGTCCCGGACGCAATCACATCCAGGACATTAATCAAACAATTAATTTTTAGTGGGGGTGGAGGGACTTGAACCCTCACGACTTTATAAGGTCAACGGATTTTCATTCTCCCGCAACTTTCGCTGCTGCCTTAATAATCAAGGCTTTGAGAATTGGACTCTCCCTTTACCCTCGGCTTAACAAACAGTTAAATAACCATTTATTATTACGTTAGGGTCGCTCCCGTCGAGTCTCTGCACCTTCCGAATCGTTAAATGCAATTGCTTTAACTTGATGATTCGGCTTGGCTCAGGATTGCCTTGTCTCTACTGAGATTTAGGTTTCCCTGAGTTTGAGAGCATCCACTTGAAGAATTTCTTCAACAAGGCTCAACTTTTTAAGTCCGTAGCGTCTACCATTCCGCCACACCCCCATTTACTTGGGGAATTCGGTAGATATCAGCAGGTGCTGTAAATATCTCCTCATCTATTTGACCATCAATTACGTTATTTGTCCAACATTTTCTAAAATTTTTTTTAATCTTGCTTTTTTTGGTGTTGTTTAGCCCAATATTCTCTAATCTGACAGCGTTGATGATTCACTTGGGAAGCTTTTAAATTTAGTTGTGGGTGAAGTGTTTCTATATTTCAAAGACTACACCCACTAAAACCCGTTTCTTCGAGGCACTCCACCTGTGGGAGTATGTTAATCATATGGTGATGCAATAAGAAGGTAAGGCTATACTTCCTCAATACAAAGCGATTGTCTTATTATGGAATTTATTGGCGTTTCGTCAGTAAATCAAAAATCCCTCGCATTTGGTGCGTAGGGAATGTCAATCAACCATTTAGTGACTCACTCCTGACAGATGCTACAGAATCTACTCGATTATTTGCAGAATTTGCAGCCCGAGACTGCTATAGTCCCTTTGACTTATTTGGCTTTAGCCGTTTCTTACTTATTGGTAATTCCGGTTATTGTTTTGACCTACATGAAATTTCGCTGGTATTCGGTCAGTTCATTTGAGCGCTGTTTCATGTATTTTTTAGTATTCTTGTTCTTTCCAGGCTTATTATTACTGTCCCCATTTGTGAATCTCCGACCCCGACGAAGACAAATTGAGGTCTAGTTGAAGTTTAATTAAGTTTTAGATTTATTGGCAGGGCATATTAAATAATGCGACGCATTGACGCTATAGGAATTGTATTTGGCGTTTTTGTTTTTGGTGGTTTAGCCTATGTCGGTCTGACTTTGGCTGGCTTAAATAACTTTAGCGCTGGTATCTGGAGCCAAGTTTTGTTGGTTGCAGGATTAATTGGATGGTTGTTCACTTATGTTTTCCGTGCAGTAGGAAACAAAATGACCTACCATCAACAGCGAGAAGAATACGAAAAAGCATTTTTGCAAAAACAGCTAGATCAACTTTCCCCAGAACAAAGAGATAAACTTTTAGCCGAAGTGGAAGGGGAAGAAGCTAGCTAGAGCTTAACAAAACTTTGGAATAGCTAATGAAGGGTAACAAGCGAATCCTTTTCGCTCAAATACTGTTCGGTTTGTAGATTTGTTCACAAGTCAAGTTTATTCTCCAACCGAACAGTCTTATTCAATTTTTATAATCGAATCTTGGTAATCGTCAACTTATCCTCAAAATAGCGATTCACTTGAGCTTCTTGTCATCTGCTCTTGAAGTTCCATAATCATATCCACTGATATATATAAATATCTTTGAAAACTTAATTGTTTTTTCTTACATATATTAGAATTTTAAAAACTTATAGTCATGGCTTTACCTGCGATGAAACATTGAATGAGTCAAAGATTATATTAAATAGACCATTAACGTTGTTTTACGCCCAAATCATTATATAGTTTATACTTGAGCATTTTATTGCTCCGAATTCAATTAGTCCTAGATATGAAACCACCCAAATTATTTCCTTTACAGTTGGTTAAGTATTCTCGACATAATATTCCTATTTGCTAAGTTTTTATTCAATTGTAATATTTTTATGTTAACTATAAGTATTTTTACTGTGAAGATATATTTTATGGAATACTGCTATTTTTGAAATAAGTATAAGATATTTACCCAACATTATCCCTCTCAGCAGAAGAATTACAGCGTAATTATTGTTATACAAAAACAGATTACTAATATTGATAACAAGAAAAAACTATATAAAAGATGTATAACAATAATGTTTGATTCAAGCGTCTGTAGTAGACAATTTCACCGATATGATCTTGAATATATTAAGCTATTGCCAGCAGTAAACTGTACAAACTGGCGCTAAATTTTTCTGTTTTCGTTACACAACTCAAGTTCAGTAAGGTATAAATGATGAGTGTGAGAGAGTGTAGGTTATCAATGATTTTAATTTTGTCGCGTTATAGGGGCAAAGGATATGAGTGAAAGCATGGCGTTTATCGGTGGAGTTGCAGTAGCTGGACTGGCGGCTCTTTTATTGCTGAAGGGGTCTGGTAATTCCTTACCAGCAAATTTTAATGCTACCCCACAGGTACAACCTCCCGTAGTTGCACAACCTTATATGGCTCAACCAGGTACTTATCCTGGTGTACCAGCTTACCCCAATCAATTTCCCCCGAGTCCAGATACATCAGAGTTACGCACGCAGTTAGAACGTCAAAAAACCCAGCTTGATGTCCTTCAACGGGAAAATGACCAATTAAAGAATCAAAATCAGCAGTTTCAGTCTCAGGTACAAAGCTACTACCACCAATCGCAGTTAAGTGCCCAGCAAAATCAAAGTTCAACGCAGCAAGCTTTAGCGCAATCTCAAGAACCTTGGTGGTCTTCAGGAATACTTTGGGCTGTAGGTGGTATGGCGCTTACAGTTGGCGGTGGTATTGTAGTAGCTGGAGTTTCTGCTTTGTTTTCCCAGAAACAACGTCCTACTCGAACAGTACAGGTTATTCATCCCTATAATGGTTCGAGCAGTACAATATCTCCTCCGGTACGTCGCGCTGAGTTCTTACCTCCTCGCTCGGAAAGACGAATGGAAGCACCTGAATACGACGATACTTATTAAGTAAGAGTTATGTCATTTCTATAGCGCTGTCATCGGAACAGATACAGCGCAAGTTTTTTTGTAAAATTAATTATATTTAGTAAGTATCTAGGTTAGTCAATATCTAAGCGGTGAAAGTTAGTAATTTTAGGGCGTTGCTGAATCAAAATATGAATTAAAATTTTAGGTTATTTTGAGAAGTTGAGTTTAACGTTTTAATTAGGGCTTCGATGATAATACAAAACTACATACAAACATAATTCATTACCAAATTCAGCAACGCCAATTTTAGTATTTATCACTTTTAGCACTCCCTCAACTAATTTGAGGGATTTTAATTTGAAAGAAAATTCCTTCGGAAGTTTTATCTACTTTTTCTACAACTAAATAAAAATCAGAATATAGTATTTTTTAGTTGAATAGACTACACCAATCTCCTTGATAAGGCTACGGTGCATACACATCTCCCAAATTCCCCCTAGCCTTTTAAGGGGAGAATTTCTCAAAGTCCCCCTTTTTTGAGGGGATATAGGGGATCTAAACGCTGTGAAAGCAATTTAGATTATTTGTATGTACACCGTAGCCTTGATAAGGAGAGGGGCGTTTTTGCTTGATTCCTAGCAACGTTAGCAATTTTTATCAAAACTGATTGTGACACTACACGATTAACCTAATTATTTCGGATTGTCTTCAGTGATAAAGAGAAAAAAGAAGTAAAAAATACATAATTTCTCTTATTCTTATAGACGCTTCATTAACTGTCTATACTACTTAATTACACTCAAGAGCTAGTATTATTACTGTTGACAAGTATATAATTTTTCTCTAACAAGCTTAGCAAACAGGAAATAAACGATAAAAAAGACTGGATTAGTGTATTTTAAGCAACATTACAGTTGTAATCTGTTTTTAGGAACACTGTAGATTAAGCAGCTTCTTAAAGTCAATATTAGCTATTAACACTTTTACTATTTGACTATAAATAATTTATTATTCAATACGCATATTTTGGCTTCAGTATAATTCAGTTGATTTTTTAATTAATTTAATTGCTGGAGATCAGAAAAAAAATACAGAAATAAATATGTATTTAATACCACTAACCTCATTTTATTATAGTATTTGTACCCTCAGAAATAATACTTAGGTATTCTTACGTGTCTTTTTACTCTCATATATTTCTGTAATCCCTGATTACTTAATTTTAAAATCTCTGTAATATTACTTAAGTGTGGTTATTAGATAAAGATTCGGCAAAGTCAGGTTTTAGGTAGTTACCTAGATTGTAAATTGGAAACATAATGGTTTATATGGCAGTTCTTGAATACTAAGGCTCGGAGAACCCTGGATATAGTTAGTTACTACAAGGGTAGTTCTCTGAAATACAAGTACATTGTAGAACTCAGTTTTCTAAATATATATTGCGGGCTTGTGTTTAAAAGTTTAGTAACACGGTAATAAGTTATTAACGTGGAAACTTTTTATTATTGTCTGCACGTAATTATTGACTCAAAAAGAACCCATACGTGGGATACTCAATTTTAAGCAAGAGAAACGTTAGTGGTGTGAAGGTTATGGAGATGAGCATGAATATCTTTTATCTAATATTCAAGAGGAGTCAGCGTATATTATTTTCCTCTACTAATAGCAGTTGTTATCACAGAAATAAGAAACTAAATTCATTTCAGTTAACAAAAATTTAGACGTAATACCTTTAATAAGAAAGTTGTACGTTGTATCTAAGAGCATCAAATAGCTGCAATTGTATATAAACCAGGTAGTCTAATTAGTTCTATATTCACGAAAGTAAAGCCCGTATATGGTTAATTCCTGTCTGCGAATAGTCCAGACTTCGCATTGCTCTTTACTAATGTGCATTTACTTAACTAAACAAAACTAAAGGTATTTATGAGTTTTTCACGCATTAATCGTGTGGAATTTTTTGTCCTAACAGTTTTAGTTTAATTTAGGGATAAATTGATAAATCTATCTCTAAATACCGAGATATCTAATTGGCTAGTTTTTGAAATACAGGAATTTATAACTGTATCCCTTGGTTTTAATATTGACAAGCTATCAATAATATGCTCTGATTGCAAAAAAATATACATTTTGCATAGTAGGAGAAATTAGAAGTTAAGCAAAAACAAAATTTCCTTTGATACTACGTATAACTTGGCGAGGTTTAGTGGTACTATTCTTTGCTACTGGTTAATAAGACAGAAAATTAGAAAAAATAGGTTTTGCATTTAAAGCCTATACCGAATTAAAACTTTTGCTATTTATTGCATTGATGCCTTCCAATGACATTTTTAATTTCATGGCTAAGGCGTAAAAGCCTCTTTTTGACAGTTAGTTCTTTAAGTGTTATTGCTTACGGAATTATACCTACTGTTGCCCAAACAGTAATTAACAATACCGCAACTGGCGGTGCAGACAATTTCGATAGAGTTGACTCCAACGAAGTCACTCTCAGTGCATCTCCAGCAGATTTACGTTTAACTAAAACTGGCGATCGCGCTGCTGCCGAACCTGGAGATACGGTAATTTATCGGTTGTTTATTGAAAATGTTGGTCAGTCACCAGCTACGAATGTAAGTTTTACCGATAGATTGCCTTTAGGTTTGCGATTAGTTCCTAACTCGGTGAAAGGTTCTATTGGTGATACAGAGGTAGAATTTAGTACTCCGAATATAAACGCTTCTAGTCGAGGAACAAATTTTACTGCAAGTTCGACTGCTACCTTGCAACCAGGACAAAGCATGGTTGTTAACTATGCGGTAGAAGTGACTCCAGATTCTATCCGTGGAGACGGTAGAAACCTAGCTCAAGCAACAGCTGGAGGCTTGCGGAGTAATCAATCGAGCCATAGATTGCGGATTAGGTCGGGAATTTTATCTGACTGCGGTACTTTGATTGGAAGGGTGTTTGTCGATAAAAACTTTGACGGTGAACAACAGCCAAACGAACCAGGGGTACCGAATGCGGTGATTTACATGGACGATGGAAACCGCATTGTCACCGATGCTAATGGCTTGTACTCTTTGGCAAATGTTATCTCTGGATATCGCTCTGCGGCTTTGGATTTAACAAGCTTACCAGGATACTCCCTGGCTCCGAATAAATACTTTATTGAGACAAATAGCCCGTCACGTTTGGTGAAATTAGCACCTGGAAGTATGGTGCGGGTGAATTTTGGAGTTACACCTGCGTTTTCGGAGGGTAAGAATGACTAATAAAAAATTTCATACACAGTTTTGCAATGGTCGCGACCATCGCAACCAAAAGCAATTCTTTCATATAATGCTACCGGCACTAATGAAGTTTGGTAGTGCAGGTATTTTGCCTGTAGCTATAGCAACTTTAGGCTTTTCTACAATCTATTCTCATGAAGCTGTAGCTAGCTCCTCGGATAAGAAAGCGACCATTACTATAGGTGATAGGCTCAAAGCAACAAAAAATACAAAAAATACAGCACCAGAGGTTAAAGTTCAAAAGCCTGCTATTACTTTATCCTCTGAGAGTTCTAAGACTTCGCTCCCTGTTGACGCAGGAAAAGAGGTTAAAGGTCAAGAGCAATCACCCTCTTCAATTTCAGAATCTTCTAACATTTCTACGCTTTTAGAGGAATCAGTCAAACTAGCAGAAATAGGAGATGGTGTTCCTTCAAGTTCTCCCGGAAATTCTGGGTCAGGGTCTTTGTTTGACCAACATGGAGGGGTGTCTCTATTCGACGGTCAACAGCAGCAGCCGCAACAACCACAGCAGCAACAGCAGCAATTCCAGCAGCCCCAGGAAGAGCTTCGCCCCCAGAACCCCCTCAACCGTCAAACTCAAGGAGACCCCCTAAATCCTCTACAACAGAATTCGACTCCTCCCTCAAGAC
>CAKZYM010000868.1 GCA_937884685.1 uncultured Calothrix sp. | reverse complement strand
GGTTAGAGTCAAGCTTGATTATCCAATTAATCTCAATGAAGATGGTGATATTCGGGCTTTCTTGAATGAATTAGGAATCCGCTACGAACCTCCAATGCGCGTGCAAATGGCACTGTGGAGTTTGGAAGCGCAGCAAAATCCGGTTGAGGTCATGCGTCGCTACCAAGTGGCTATCGTTTCTCATGGTAGCCCCGATAAAGAAGAAATTGAAGCGTTCAGACAGCAATTCGTTAGAGGATTGGGTTACTGTCCGGAAACACTGGCGTGATAATTACTGCAATTTCTTACTATTACAACTGAGTATTTATTAATTGATAGTCAGTAATTAATGTTTCGTACATCACTAATGTTACTAATTGTCAATTAAATATTCAAATGCTGCAGGAATATATTCTTGTAACGTTAAATAAAGTCCCCGAGCCGAGAAACTGGCTAAAGAATTTGTATTAGTGATTTTTCTCTCACAGCAAACAATAGCTACATCAAATCGACAGGGATAGTCTGCTTTTTCCGGAAATGTTGCTAGAAACATGGCAGCAGTACGGCTGAGTTTAACTTGCTTTTGCTGTGCGATCGCCATTCTTCCACCAGCATCCCAATTACCGGTCGAGCGGGTTTTGACTTCTACAAATATTAGTATGACCGTGCCCGAATTATCTTTCCTCTGGGCAATAATATCAATTTCTCCCCAACGACAGTTCCAGCGACGATGTAGAATCAGCCAACCAGTAGATTCCAGCCATTGTGTTACTAGGTCTTCACCTAAAGTACCGATATCGGGATAATCTGAGGAAGGACGGTTTGCCATGAGCAGTTAAGTTATCATGAATTTTACTAGAAGCAATTGGATAAAGCTAAGTGTACTTAGTTTATTGTTTTGGGGAATGGTCTGTATCTTGCCATTTAATTTAACTTTTAATTTAACTCCCCAAGCTTTTGCACTCGATTACAACAAAGAAATATTAATCGAAGCGGATTTCTCAGGAAAAGATTTAACCGACTCTAGTTTCACTAAAGCAAATCTTCGCGATAGCAATTTTAGTAATTCTAATTTGCAAGGTGTAAGATTTTTTGCGACTAATTTAGAATCAGCAAATTTAAGGAATGCCAACCTGAGATATGCGACATTAGATTCTGCACGTTTAGTCAAAGCAGATTTAACGAATGCAGTCTTAGAAGGTGCTTTTGCATCTAATGCTAGATTCGACGGTGCTATTATTGATGGTGCTGATTTTACAGATGTGTTGTTACGTTCAGACGAGCAAGACAAATTATGTAAACTAGCAAGAGGAACCAATCCCACCACCGGAAGGGATACCCGCGATACTTTATTTTGTCCTTAGATAATTTCTTAATTTCCGGGTGTGTTGTCGTAAAATACAACGCACCCTACAATTAACGTAAGTTCGGGTTAAGAGATTTACCATTAATAAGTAGCAAGTAGCAAGTAGCAAGTAGCAAGTGGCAAGTAGCGAGTAGCGAGTAAAGAGTATAAACACAGCCATAAATAGTAAAGGAGAGAGCAAATTTAATTTTCCGGAGACCAGATTATTCAATATTTTGAGCAATTTATATTAACCGAAAGTAATATCCCGAACTCAGGTCATAATTATGCAATTGCATCATAATAATGCATTTATAGCGTTAACCAAAGGTTAAAGGTTAAATGTAAGAGTTAAAAGGTCAACAATATTTAATTCTTCGTTTCTAAATAAAGTGATTTTACTCCTAATTCTTAATTATTAACTCCTAACTCCTAACTCCTAACTCCTAACTCCTAACTCCTAACTCCTAACTCCTAACTTTTAAAACTCTCCAACATTAAAACATCGCTGTTTATCTAGTTCGCTGAGTTGTTTTTTTTCAGCCATAAAAGCTTGATAATAAGATTGCCATTGTTGTGGTTCTTTTTCTGGGTCGGTTCTTTCCCAAAGTTCGCGAAAGTGACGATAGCGTTTTTCGCGGAGTACTCTTTCCATGCTCAAAGTAGCTCTTAAAATCACTTGTGGAGTACGAATTATTTGTTTTTGGGCTGTTTCGTTTAAATAAAATAAATGGGAAATCATTTCCATCTGGTCGGGAAATTCTAAATATCTATCTTGTAAAGTTGAAATTAATTCTGCTGATGAATTATTATCGAAAATATCTAAAATTTGCTGCCACAAAAATCTATGGTGGGACAAACTAAATTGTAAATTTCTTTCTTCTAAAGAATCATCAATTGATTTTCGATATTCTGGAGAATGTAAATAAATTAATAATAATAAACTTTCTGCTTCTTCTAAAAGACTATGTTCTGTACTTACAATCGGATTTAGAGTATTTACAGAATTATCTTCTTGATAGTTGTCATAGCTGTTTGAAGAAGTATTTTGATAATTATTATTTTTATAGTTATTATACTTCTTGTAACTTTTATTTTGATAATTTCCTCCCCACTGCTTATTACTAGGAGGAGAAACTTGAGTTAATAAATTTTCTGCTCGTAACGAGATAAGTTGAGAATCTCCCAAACTTAATATTTCCGCACAATGAGATACATAATAATTTCGCGTATCGGGATTAGCTATATTTTTTAATAATTTAACCATTTGCTGACAGACTTTTTGAAAATCTGTAGCCTGTCTTAAATCAGCATCTTTAGTCATCTGTTGAATTTGCCAATCCAACCACAAAGGTGCTTTTTTTAATAACTGCTGGTAATCTTCCGAGCTATTATTAAATAAATATTCATCAGCATCCTTACCATCGGGAATATTGAGAATCTTAAGCGGAACTTCACCCTTGTAAGCTAAATCCGCAACTTCGCCAATTGCTCTTTCAGCCGCAATAGTTCCGGCTTTATCCGCATCAAAATTAAGAATTAACTCCTTGGAATCGCTATAACGCATAGCCAAACGTACTTGGTCAATACTTAAAGCAGTACCCAAAGAAGCTACAACATTTTTGATTCCTACTGCATGAAGAGCGATAACATCAAAATATCCCTCAACTACTACAGCTTGGTCAGATTGAGAAATAGAATCTTTCGCTTTATCAAATCCAAATAAAGTTTTACCCTTACTAAAAACATCAGTTTCCGGCGAATTTAAATATTTCGGTTTATCTTCTCCTAAAGCTCTCCCACCAAAACCAATTACCTTCCCAGTAATATCGTGAATGGGAATCATTAACCGATTACGAAAAGCATCATAATAACCCCTACCTTCAGAACGAGGTTTAATTAAACCAGCCTTTTCTAATAGCTGTACCGGATAGAGTTTATCTCTCACTAAATAACTGTACAAAATATCCCAACCAACAGGAGCATAACCTAACTGAAACTCCTTAATAGTTTCATCCTTTAACTGACGCTGCTGCTGGAGATATTGTAGTGCTGCTTCCCCCGAAGATTGCCATAAAGCATGTTGATAAAAACGCGAAGCTACCTCAAGAATTTCGTATACTTGATTGCGTTCTGATATTTTGCGCTGTAATTCTTGTCGCTGTTCCGGTTCTACAGTTTGTACCGGAACCTGATAGCGTCTTGCTAAATCCAACACAACTTCAGCAAAAGAACGCTTATCCAACTCCATCAGAAACATGAAAACATTCCCACTAGCGTGACAGCCAAAACAGTAATACATCTGCTTGCTAGGACTGACGCTGAAACTAGGAGTTTTTTCATTATGGAAAGGACACAAACCCAAAAAATCCTTACCACGCTTCTTTAAAACAACTCGTTCCGAAATTACATCAACAATATCAGCACGGTGTCTAACTTCATCAATCGTATCTTGGTGTATGCGTGGGATTTGCATAGCTAGTTGTAAGTAGCAAGTAGCGAGTAGTAAGTAGCAAGTTAAGAGTTAGAAGTTAAGAGTTAGAAGTTAGGAGTTAGGAGTTAATAATTACCAATTACCAATTACCAATCCCCAATGCCCCATCCCCAATCCCCATATAAAACATTTCAACTTAGATAAATATTATATGCTTGTCGCGGTGGTCAAAAATGTTGTAAACAATCTTTTACGATAAC
>CAKZYM010000867.1 GCA_937884685.1 uncultured Calothrix sp. | reverse complement strand
GTTTTTGTAAATCGAGTATCGCCATGAAGTTTATTAGGTTGTTGAATTCTTCTCCCAATTGATAGGTAAAATGTTGAATTTCTTGGCTGAATTCCGACTGCCAGCAAACGAGCGGTATTGCTAGCCGTCCTGCAAATTCGATAATGTTTGCGCGTCCTATGATTGAGTCATGATGTTTCTCAAAGTCGCTCTCGTCAAGACATTCAGCGAAGAATAAGTTAGTGTCTACTATGCAGCTTTCCATTTTTGATACAATTCCTGAGTATTTGTTATTTTTTGGTCTTTCTCCCTATTCCTTTAACCAGGGAGAGGGACTTTTTATTTCGATAATGCTGAGGACGGATTGCTGTACATGTTCTCGGTTGGGAGTAAAGTTTGGGGCAAGGTGATATTTGAGTACAAGTCCTTCCCCGAGCCGGATAACCCAACCTTGCTTCTCCATATAGGAGTTAATTTCTGCACCCCTTTTCTTACCGTCTTTGAGAGATTTACGAATCTCTGAAAATAACCACCAACTATCTTTCTTTTTAGCCATGATTTCTTATGGTGTAATGATTCAATCAATTAAAAAAGTTAAAAGCAGTATGAGAATTAGACAGACTATTAACTGCATGGTGCTTCTTCCATGTTTCAATTACATCAATAAGTCACTTAAACTCTCTCTTGCACCCGTTTTCTTATGTTTGGGCTGTACAGATTTATAGTCTGGAATCTCACCAAACGCTTTGTCTGTAGCAGTTTCTGCTGATTGTCTTGTCTGTTTAGGTAATGAAGTTGAGGGATTATACAACAAGTGTGTTGAATTGGTGGATACTGTCAACCATTGAATTAAATGAGAACGCGCAATACTTGCCACACTTGCACCCGAACTATGAGACATCTGTGTGAATATACGAGCATGACGCGGTTTAATCCTGACTCTGCAAACATAATCGTTTAATAAGTTTGGAACTGGTGGTAACGGTATTTGCCAATTAAGCAAGACAGCATCAAAAATCACTGCAAGGGTTTCGCTTAAGTTCTCGTGCTGCCATGCTTCACTAATCGCTTTGAGTCTTCCCCCTAACTGTTTGCTGAGGGTAAGGTCACTCATGCTGCAATTAAAGGCTGTGTTTTGGTTTGTCCCATCAATCCATAAAGGTTTGCTAGTTGTGGTTCTGGCAAGATTAAGTGCATTCCTTTATTTATGACTTTGTGACGGATGATTTCTGCTCCTCCACCTGTCCAGACGATTCGGGTAACGTCGTCGAGTTGCTTGTCTACACTCGCCATAACTTTACTCAAAATTGCTTTAAGCCACTGGTCTACACAATCGTTGTAGATAGGTTCAAAGGTGTAATCTCTATTCCTGCCAATGGTGCGTTCTCCCCTGGTGATTGCGTCCATTACTTTGGATACTTCAAAGTTTTTCTTGTAGCCTCTAACTAGGTCAGTTGCAAGAATTGTTTGAGCTAAGTTTATTCCTCCTTGGTTGGGGTAACTGTTGCGGTAGCGGACGTAAAAGCTATTTTCTACGTCACAAACTACGACGTTTATGGTTCCTCCTCCGATATCAATTACTAAAGCAACGTCTTCTGCGTCTAAAATGCCGGTAAAAAAGGCATATCTTGCAGCCGCGTCTGTTTCTCGCTCAAAGGTAACGTCGTTATATGAGACAACTGTGTCGATTACTGTACCGTCAGAATATAATTTGTATTCGTGAGTGCCGATTACAGCGGATTTGATGAATTTTTGTGATACAGAGTCGTCGTTTGGTACGAGCAATTTTACTGTTCCGTCAAAGCCATCGGGAGAGTTAGCTAAGAGTATTGGTAAAATTAGCTCAGTCTTGGATTTGCAGAACTCCGCAGCACTCAGGAATCCATCGAATTTGGATGCAAGGAAGCCCAGTTTATATTTCTTAGCTCCAAGTTCAATCATTGGGCTTTCAATTGGATGAATGTTATTTTGACATTCGCTGTTATAGGTTGTGTCATAGATAAGGCTACGCATTTGAAAAATATCGTTCCCGTCTACGCTTGCAAGTACGCTGTAATTACCAATGTCTGCATAAAGATTGTTATCCATTTTTTTTTCTCGATTAATTGATTGATTGGTACAGCCGTCTGTCTCTACAACGAAGGGCTGTAGACAATCTGTGACGCAGAAATACTATTGGCAGAAGTTTCATCTGCACCCCGAATAACTCCACGCAGGGATAATATTCTAGGGATGCATTCATTTCATTCTCTACAAGCTCTTAGAATCCTTTGATTTCAATTTCCACCCCAACAAAAACTACCTTTGCTTTCGTTCGTAGGACGTGTCGTTTTTATTATTTGACCCCGACGCTACCAATAGTAACGCAATAGTAATCTTAAAAGCTATACTTTAGCGATTATCATTTTTTATTGATATCACTCGATGTTATTGGATAAAGTAATACTATAGCAATTTTAAGTAGGTTACTATAGCGACTAGAGAAAACACCTTTAGTAACGCAATAGTAAGTTAAAGTGAAGTATAAACTAATGACAGCTATAGTATTAATGGCAGAAAGGCAGCGAAAAACTAGAACTTATCGTCTAGACACACTGGTTATAGATGCTTGGAATGAGTTGGCTAAGAAGAGAGGAATTAGCGCAAATAGACTTTTAGAGATAACAATGTTTGACATGGCGAAAGAAGAAGGCATCATCAGCCCAGATACGGAAAGATTAGGCGAAACACGAGGAGGAGATTTTAGCCAGCAAAAATCATAAGGAGTCAAAATTACTAACAAACAAAGATTCAAGCATGATGTTTCCAATTAGAAGGTATTTTTGAGGAATATAGTGATGGCTGAATCCTTAACAGTGAAACCAATCAGCGTTGTTGCTCCCATATTTACCGCAATTGGTAATCGTAATTGGGAAGAATTCAAGAGACTAGAAAAAGATTTTGTTGACCAATATGGTGTAGAAGCGTGGGAGTACGAGTTTAATTTTCGTATTAAGCCAGCCTTGGATAAAGATTCTGACCGATGGCTACTAATTCAGTGGTGTTCCGGAGGCATTGTATCAATTAAACATATTGCGTAAAGTTTCTGCCCAACCGAATCACGGTTGGTTTTAATCTTGTTAATAAATCCAATACCGAGCCGCTCGTTACTAACAGAAGCTATCTGCAACAAGCAAAGTATATAAAAATTTACATTTAGAAAAAATAGTTTTTTTAGTTTTATACAGCTCACCAATGATTCCAAAAGCTGTACAATAAGCCCAGTTATTAACAGTAACCTTGACAAAGACGGCTTGATTTGAAGAGTAAAAGTCTGTCTACGTGACCCATAACGGGAACAAAATTTCAATTTTTCAGGAGGTACAAAAAGACAGGCAACAAGTTCATTACTCTTATCGCCTGCAATATGTAAAAAATATTATCTTTAAAAATTTGAATAGGGAGACGGGTCAAGTCGTCAAGCAACTAAGAAGTGGAGAGACTGTAGGAGGTTTTTACCACATCTAAGTTCAAAAAAGACGAGTTTGTGCCACGTCGCCGACTGCTTGTCTTTGGAGAAGACAATAAATGTATATTACTACAGTAAGTCGTCTTCGTACATCTGTAGGACTACATTTTTTGCTAAAAATCAACATTTGAAACTAAAAAATCTTGAACTTATTTTATAAATGGTTATGTAGATAACGGTTTTAGCAA
>CAKZYM010000866.1 GCA_937884685.1 uncultured Calothrix sp. | reverse complement strand
GCCCGACAGATATATCCTTTGGTTTAGGACCTAGAATCAATGCTGTCAGCCGCATCCAAGGAGATGCACGCTTTTGCGTCGAACTACTAACCAGCAGCGACCAAAAGCGCGTCAGCGAACTAGCAACAGTTACCGAACTAGCAAACACCCGTCGTAAATCCCTACAAAAAGACGTAGCTCGACACGTCACCCAAAAACTTTCTCAAATGGACTTATCAACCACCAGCGTTATAGTCCAATCAGACCCCCTATTGGCAGTAGGAGTTTTAGGATTAGTCGTCGGTTAAGTAGCGCAAGATATAGGAAGACCAACAATTTTACTAAGTACAGAAGTTGTAGAAGAAGACAATGAGACAAGGGGACAAGGGGACAAGGAGAATATTGATTTATCTTCATCCCCCACTTCTCCAATCTCCCCCTCCCCCGCTCCTCTTTTGGCAAGAGGTTCCGCACGTTCTGTTAACTCAGTTGATTTATATAAACTAGTCAAAGCTCAAGAACATTTATTGCATCGTTTCGGAGGACATCCTTTTGCTGCTGGTTTGAGCATTTCCGTAGAAAATCTTGATTTATTTACCCAAGCAATTAACCAGCAGCTGCGACAGATAACCGGAGGTACAATGCCAAAACCGAAAGTTGAAGCAGATTTAGTAGTTACCGTCGCAGACTTAAGCAAAGAATTATTTTTAGAATTAAAGTTATTAGAACCTTGCGGAATGGGTAATCCCGTACCAAAATTATTGATTAAAAACTGTTGGTTTGAAAATACTTGGCATCGCAATCAACAAGATGCAAAAGGGAAGAAAATTCAATATATAAAAACAGAATTTAGTATCCGTGATAGCTCTTGTAAAAATAATTTTCCTGGTATTTGGTGGGGACATTATAAAGACGAATTACCACCTCAAAAATCCGACTGTATAGTTGAATTAGATTACAACACTTTTAAAAGACGTTACGAAATTAGACTGATAGCAGTACGTCCTGCCATTAATGAAATAAATCCAGTATCTGAATGCTCATCAATTTTAGATTGGCGGAATCTTTCCCCCAATAAATATCCCTCATTATCAGAATCTCCCCTCGTCCTTAAAGAATGTCCCACTCGCTGGGATGATTTACAAGTCTGGTTAAGACGTTCATTTCATAAACAGCAACCTTTAGCATTAGCATGGTCAAAACCAAACTTCCAAGCACCAAGAGAAATTTGGTTAAAGCTGGTTGGAATAGCCAAATACTTATGTCGTACAAACCAAGCCGCAACTCGCATACAGTTTCTAGAAAAATTATCTATCAGCAACCAAACATTGTACTTAGGCTTTCAGGCTTTAAAAGCATTAGGATTTAAAATAAAATCACAAGAAAATTATCTAATATTTAGCCCTATTGATAGTAAAAATTCAACTCATCAAATAGAAGCAGCAATAGATAAATTTACCGCAGCAGTAAAAGAAGAAGAATTTCAGAAAAACTATTTCAACGAAGTGCCGATATCAATTATCAATTTTCACCTGAAAGGTGTGGATCATCAATTATCAGTGAGCAGTGAACAGTGAACAGTGAACAGTGAACAGTGAATAGGGAATAGAGAATAGTTATTAATTTAATTACGAACTCATAACTCCCAACTCCTAACTCCCAACTCCTAACTCCTAACTTTCAATCCAAAATCCAAAATCCAAAATCTAAAATCTAAAATCTAAAATCCTAACTCCTAACTCCTAACTCCTAACTCCCAACTTTTAAACCCCCCTGACGTTCGCATTTAAAACCGCGACTTTGCCATTCTTGTAAATTAACTTGATTAAGCTGTGTAACTTTTGAACATTGTGGTTTGATTACTTGACTAATACCTGCCCAAAATATGCTTCGGGTAATATCTAAACCTGTTTTCCACCAGTATTCCCGATTTCCAGGAATTCCTTTTTCTTGAATTATGTCAGGGGAAACCCACATTCGATGGGAACCTAAAAGTATTTGTGCCATTAATTTGGCTCGTGGTAAATGTGTAGTGGAGGTAATTAATTTCACGTTATGCACGCCCCATTGTTCTAAAATTGGAATACTATAATAAAAATTATCAAAAGTAGAATCAGCACATTTTTCTAACCAAACATTATCTATAGGAACAGTTTCTCGTTGAAAAATCAGCCAAATACAAGGGTCTTTAGAGCCGCTAGAAATTAAAATTGGAATTTGAGGATATTTCTTTGCTAGCTGAGCAACATAGATTTCTCGTTTAATACTTCCACCCAAAACCAAAAAGGCATCTACAGGCTTGGAAGATGCAAAAAAGACAGTTATAGTAGTAAGAAATAACCAGATAGCAACCAGTAAGCTAATAACAATCGTAAATCTTCGTAAAAAATGCCACCGTTTTTGATTTTGACTTTTTCCTCGAAAAAATCTGTCATTTTTTACTTTACGATTCATAGCAAACCTGAATAAAATGGTAAACGTTACCTTGGTTAAAATCCAAAGTTAATGTAATTAATATAGCTAAGTCATAGTCTAAAAAAAGCAAGGTAAAATTGGTTGCTAGTATGACACTGATGAAAGTGGCATAAGAATCAATTAAGCTTGCGGAGAAGATTAACTAAATTAAGAAGCCATAATCAGGGCTTGCAAGAGGGTGTTTTGAGAAAGATATCAAAATTCAAGTTAGATTGCCTCTCAGCAAAACTTATCAGTTTCTAGATTATCTGATTGCTAAACTGTCAAAAACACCATTATTCGTGCAAATATACATGAAACAATCAGCGAAACGTCACTCGCCGCTGCGTTCGGCTTTTATTGGTGGAGCAATAGCTACTACAGCAGCATTGTCTGTATTTGGTCCAGTTTGGTGTCGGGAAGTAAAAGCAGCCCTGCAAGATAGTCCTAAAGCGATTGTTGACCAAGTATGGCAGCTAGTGAATCGCGAGTACGTGGACGGGTCATTTAATAACCAAGACTGGTTAAATGCGAGAAAAACATTATTAAGTAAAAATTATACTTCTCGCGAAGAAGCTTATACTGCTGTTCGTCAAGCTTTAAAAAGATTGGAGGACCCCTACACCCGTTTTATGGACCCTCAAGAGTACCAAACTCTTACTTCTCAGACTTCTGGAGAAGTTTCGGGGATTGGTATTCGGATGGAGGTAAATAAAGCAACTGGTCTTTTAACCGTTTTAGAAGCTTTAGAAAACTCTCCTGCATTGAAAGCGGGTGTCAAAGAAGGTGATGTAATTGTCTCTATCGACGGAAAATCCACCAAAAACATGAAGATAGAGGATGCATCGAAGTTAATTCGAGGAAAGGTGGGTTCTTCGATTAATTTGCGTTTGGAAAGGCTATTAGAAGGAAAATTTGACGTTAAGCTAACGCGGGCAACAATCGAAGTCCCAACGGTGCGCTACACCCTTAAGAAAGAAGGTAATCGTAAAGTTGGCTACATTCGCTTACGGGAATTCAGCGCTCATGCAGCAGAACAAATGGAGCGAGCTATCCGTAAATTGAATGCGAGTAACGTTGACGGTTTTGTGATGGACTTGCGAGGAAATCCTGGAGGTTTGTTAAACGCAAGTATTGAAATTGCTCGGATGTGGCTTGATGAAGGTGCAATCGTTCGCACCGAAGACCGCAAAGGTGGAAGCGAATTAACCAAAGCCAATAAAACAGCCTTGACAAATCGCCCTTTGGTAGTATTAGTTGATGGCAACTCAGCTAGTGCTAGTGAAATCCTTACAGGAGCGTTAAAAGATAACAAGCGAGCTACTGTGATTGGTTCTAAGACCTTTGGAAAAGCACTAGTACAATCAGTCCACGAACTAACAGATGGTTCTGGTGTCGCTATTACTATTGCTCATTACTATACTCCAGAAGGAACAGATATCAATAAAAAAGGGATTACACCCGATATAGAAATGGATTTAACAGTATCCCAGCGTCGTCAGCTTGCTACTAATCCAAGATTGTTGGGAACGAATAAAGACCCTCATTATTCCAGAGCGTTATCGATTTTATCAAATAATTATTTTGCATCCCAAGAGCAAAATCAATATTCTCGTAAACCTTCGCCATTTCGCACCCGTTAAATTATTCTTAATACTTGGAAAAATCGAAACATATACCGCGACCATAAACCATGATTTATGGGTAAGTTGAAATGCGTGGTGTGACTTTACTTATTTTGCGGATAGATTACCTCGTCCGCAAAATTTTAGCTATTAAGATTATAATTATTCTTTTTTATTTTTTACTATTTAGTTATTTAGCTATATTACTTGCTACTTGATTTCATAAAATTATTGATAATGCTTTTTGGATTGGGAATACTGAAAACTAGAGGGTTAGTAGTTTTTCACTAATAACCAATAATTCCTAGTCCTTTTATTTCTTCATTTATGAATAACGAGTCATTTAAGACATCCGCGACCAATACCTTTAAACCAGAGGTATCAGTTGTGGTTCCTATTTATAACGGTACAACAGATTTACCAGAATTAATTAACTGCCTATTGGCTCAAACTTACCCAAAAGATAAGGTAGAGTATTTGCTAGTAGATAATAACAGTAGTGATGGTACTTTTGAATTATTAAAACTAGCTTTAGAAAATAGCCCCATAAAAATTCGCGCTTTGAGCGAAAAAGAAATTCAAAGTTCTTATGCTGCACGCAATACGGGTATTCGTGAAGGGTCAGGTGAAATTATTGCTTTTACCGATGCTGATTGTCGTCCTCAGCCACAGTGGTTAGATGAATTAGTTCAACCTTTTATCAATGACAATATAGTAATAGTCGCAGGTGAAATTACGGCTTTACCAGCGAATGGTTTATTAGAAAGATACGCCGATAGACAAGAAACTTTATCGCAAAAACATACATTAGCGAATAAATTTTGTGCTTACGGACAAACTGCAAATTTAGCAATTCGTCGATTTGCTTTAGAAAAAGCAGGGCTATTTCGTCCTTATTTAACAACTGGGGGGGATGCTGATATATGTTGGCGAATTTTGCAACTTGAAATTGGAAATTTAGAATTTGCTCCTCAAGCAATCGTCCAACATCGTCATCGAAGCACATTCAAAGAATTAAAAAGCCAGTGGAAACGCTATGGACGTTCAAATAGCTATCTTCACGAATTGCATGATGTCGAATTGATGCGCGAGATAACCAAATATGAATGTTACTACCGCTTAGCACGCTGGCTTTTCAAGGAAGTACCCAAAATTAGCGTCAAAGCCTTATTAGGTAAAGCAAGTTTCTTAGACTATGTTAATACACCAATTGGCTTGTTTACCGCTAGAGCGCGTTACATGGGACAGCAGCAAGCACAACTACCTCCTCAAGCCAAGAAAATTGAATGGCTATGAAAAGTTAGTGGTTACTAGTACTTTGCCATATTAATTTTGCGGAGTTTGTACTAAGGAGTATACTCTAGCTGCCACGCTATGCTAACAGTCCTTCAACGGTTATTTGGGGGATAATAGCAAGCTTTTCCGTTAATACGAACTTTTTAAACAGCAAAATTAATGTGGTCAAATACTAGCAATTAGCAAAGAATATTTCTTCTTCTCCCACTCCCGATTTGCTTAGGCTATACTTGCCAAAGTGAAAAATATTTCAATAAATATCTGTGTTCCCCAGTAATGAAGATTCTGCTTATAAATGATGATGAGCAATTCACTAACGAACTAAAAGCGAATTTAAAACAACATCGATATGTTGTTGATGCTGCGGTAGATGGACAAGAAGGTTGGGAATTTGTTGAAGCACAGGAATACGATTTAATTGTGCTGGATGTAATATTACCAAAGCTGGATGGGATTACTTTTTGCAGTCGTTTGCGTGCGAAAGGTTGGCAAGTTTTGGTGATGTTTTTGACCCAAAGAGCCGCGAGCGAAGATAAAATTAGGGGTTTGGATGCTGGTGCTGATGACTATGTTGTTAAACCAGTACCTTTAGCGGAATTAACTGCTAGAATCCGCGCTTTATTGCGAAGAAAGGCTACGACAGTATCGACCATATTGGAGTGGGGAAAACTTTCTTTGGAAGCAAGAACTGGAGAGGTCAAATACGCTGATGTCCTTTTAAATTTAACGAAGAAAGAATATGCTCTTGTAGAGTTATTCATGCAGGATGCACAGAAGATATACAGTCAAACCAGTATTCTAAATCAACTGTGGACTTTTGAAGATGAGCCACCAACCCGTGATGCTATAAGGACGCTAATCAAAAGACTGAGACAAAAATTGAAGGCTGCGAAAGCTCCCGATTTAATTGAAACAGTTTTTGGAGTCGGCTATCGTTTAAATCCTGCTTTGCAAACGGTGTCTTCTACAGATAACAATTCTACATTAAGTAAGAAGCTACTACATTCTAATGCTTCTTCAACTTCTCAAAGCGCAATACAGAAAAATCAAACAACACTCGTTCCAAACAAGCAAACTCCAGTTGATTCGGATAAACCCCAAACTCGTTTGCTAATTGTAGATGAAGATAAAGAATTTATTGATACTTTAGTTGAGCTTGCAACAGAGCGGGGATTCCAAACGGCGATCGCACCCAACTCAAAGCTTGCAAGAGATTCAATACAAAGGATTCGTCCAGATGTTATTTTACTGGATATATCTGTTAATAAAGGCGAAAATAAATTCGTTTTTTTGGAGGAAATGTCAAAACAACAACCTCCAATTCCCCTACTTATATTTACTAAACAAGAATTATCAACGGACAGAGTTGCACTTGCTCGTCGTAAAAGCCAAGGCTTTTTTCACAAACCGATTTCCTCTAATCGAGTTCTAGAAATTATTTATCAAACTATAAAACCAGCGAAAAGACCCGAAGCTAAAGTAATGTTAGTTGATGATGACACAATGGTTCTCCGTCTGGTAAAAACATTGCTTGAACCTTGGGGAATAAAAGTTAATATCCTTAGTAATTCACTGCAATTTTGGGAGGAGCTTGAATCTGTAAAGCCAGATTTACTCATATTAGATGTGCAAATGCCAAATATTGATGGCATTGAACTCTGTCAATTATTACGTAATGATTCTCGGTGGGCTTGGCTACCAATCATTTTTCTGACGGGACAGCGAGATGGTGAAACCATTCAACAAGTATTTTCGGCAGGGGCTGATGATTTTATCAATAAACCGGTTGTTGCTCCCGAATTAATTACCCGTATTTTCAACCGCTTGGAACGTAATCGTTTGCTGCGAGAGCAAGCAGAAATTAATCCCCTAACTGGTTTAGTAAATCGTCAACGTGCTACCCAAGATTTAGAAAAACTATTACGTTTAGCAAATCAGTATCAACAGTGCTTTTGTTTCGCAATAATCAAAATAGATAATTTAGATAAAATCAACCATAACTACGGACATGGATTCGGCGATAAAATGTTACGTTGTTTAGCTTCTTTGTTGCAGAAAGAATTACGAAGCGAAGATATCGTCTCTTCTTGGAATGGTGGAGAGTTTTTGGTCGGGATGTACGGTATCAGTCGTGGTTATGGGGTTGAATGGTTAGCAGAAATATTAGAAATACTACGCTCCACAGAATTTGAAATTAACGAACAAATAGTGAATCTGACTTTCAGTGCTGGGGTTACTCAATACCCTCTTGATGGAAGCGACATAAAAACACTCTACCGTTTGGCCGCTTCAACCATGGAAAAAGCTAAAGAATCTGGAGGAAATCGCATTGTACCTTTTAATTGGAAACCGCTTCAATCTAATCAACCAAAGCTTCATCAAAGTGTGATTCTCTTACACCAAGATTCAGCTTTCGCGGATTCAATCATGAAAGGGTTGTTAACTAGAGGCTATCATGTCCATTGGCTCAAAGACGGAAAAACAGCATTAGAAGCATTAACAGAAAACAATCCTTCGCTACACGGGGAAGTTATTTTGCTGGAAGAAAATTTACCAGGTTTAAACGGTTTAGAAATTCTCAAACACTTGAAAAAACATAAAGTTATTCAGCGTTCTAAAGTGGTGTGGTTATCTAAGACTGCAAATGAAGTCGAGAAAGCTTTGCATTTAGGATGCTTTGATTATGTTAACGTTCCTTGCAAGATTTCAGCCTTTATGTATCGTCTGCGTCATTTTGTTGAAGGATAGGATGATTTTGGATTTTGGATTTTAGATTTTAGATTCTGGATTCTAAATTGAAAAAGTATATTAATTCCAATAAATTGTAGAGACGTGATATATCACGTCTCCTCACAGTTGTGAAAATAAAGAACTAATTTAAAGACTAATAGAGGTAGGTAAAAACAGGAATTACATTGCAAACTGCGGTTCCGATGCTTTACCGGATGAAATCTGCTGTTCCAAATTAGGTATTGGCTTCTCTAAATGCTTATTTATTGCAGCTAAAAGCTTTTCGGCTACTATCGGTTTAGTCATAAAGTCAGTGGAACCAGCAACTTTAGCGCGGAATTTATCAAACAGTCCATCACTACCGGTTAATATAATTATCGGAATATTGGCAAGTTTACTAACTCGTCTGATTTGGGCACAAACTTCGTACCCATTGACAACTGGCATCATTAAATCTAAAAATATCAAATCTGGTGTGTTTTCTATCAAAGAAGGTATTGCTTGAATCGCATCTTGAATTTGAATAAACCTCATACCATTTGACGTAATAATGCTCCCGACAGTTTGACATACTTGAAGGCTGTCATCAATACAAGCAATAAGCGGAGCTTTTACTTTTTGTTGAGAAGCAGACGGGATATCTTTCTTGACTTCTTTTATTGATAAAGTTAAATCTGGCAACTCCGACATTTGAATAAATCCTCTAAGAATAAAAGGTAGTAAATCAGAGGATATTTTCAGAATATTAAAATTTAGTTTTATAGCTAAATCTTGTAAAGTATATTTGCCATTAACGAAATTAACAAAGTTTTGGTAAACATTCGGAGTAACAAGCTGTTGGATTTGCTTTTCTTGGAGTAAGATAGGTGATAGATGAGGAGTAAAGTTTGCTAATCCAGCCCCAGCCCAAGCACTCCATTCTTCTTCCATTCGCTTCAAGAAGAAATCTGTATTCATGAAGGTCAGGGATATGTCTAAGATAACTTTAGGATTGCGACTACAGTATATATCTTCAAAATTTGCCTGCTGTGCAATATCGAATAATACTTCTGATATCACATTTTTTGCGACACCATCAACTTGAGTTCTTTCTACTTTTTTTTGTTTGTATAAAGTGGTTAATAACTCATAATCCCAAAGCGAATTTTTTTGTTGATTGGGTTCTAATTTTATCTCATCAATTTTGATTTGAGGACAATATTGGCTGACTTTTCTGTGCCAGCGTCGCACAGGATGAACTCCTCCTGTTGCCCAAATAATTCTTCCAAAACGATAGTATAAACTCCATTTTTTTGTAGAAGAATTTACCTGTAACTTGCCGCTATATTGATTTGCTGTACAAGTTTTAAACTGTTCAATTAGGTCTTGATATGTGACGAATTCTGTATGCACCATGATAACTTTCTTCTTTAAAAAGAATACAGATGGTAGAGGGTAGATATTAGAAGAAAAGATTTTTTTAATTTAACGAAGGTTGCAAATTTAATTATTAAAGAAAAATGATAATAAGTTTTTGCACAAAACCCTAGGTATTTACATTCATAACACTAATGAAAAAATGTGACAATGCCGTGACACCGGTCACGCAGTCAAATTCAAGTTAAGAAAGCTTGAGAAAAAATATTTATTATCCCTGATAGAAAGCGATTATAAGTGGGAACAATAAGTAAGTGATACAAATTTCTATGGATTTATGCTTCAGATTGCAGAAGTTATAATCTGAGATGAAGTTTGATAAATAACTTTAAAAATCAGTACATCTACGAGAAGGAATAGGCCCAATGACTCAAATGCTTAGAGAAGAAGTGCGGGAACGTCTTGGTAATATTGACCAAATCCGCGACATCATTTTTGGGGCACAGATAAGAGAATATGAAACCAGATTTGGCAAGCTAGAATCGGATATCTCGCTTCTACAGCAAGAAATGCGCTCTCATGTCGAACAGCTTAAAATTAATTTTGCATCAGAATTAAAAGCAGGATTTGAAAATTTAGAGAAGAAGCTGAAATTATTTAATCTCAACAACGAAGAAGAAGCTGCTGATTTACGTCTTTCAGTAGATAGATTAAATAGAAAATTATCTAATTCCGTACAATCACTAGATGAAGAATTAGATTCTCAAACCAAATCAATTCGAGAAGAAGCTTCTCAAACAAAAGTTCAATTTGAAGAAGAAGTCTTAGCTTTACGAGATTTGGTTCTAGAAGAAATTGAGCATCGTTTCTCTAAGTTGAAACAAAACAAAGTTTCTAAAGACGATATGGCTGAGACATTATTCGCTTTAGGAATGCAACTCAAAGAAAAAGAATTCATTCCCATGCTTCGAGAAGCTGGAGATGAAAACGGCGAAAATAATTCGATGAAAATGCTTAGAAATGGAGAGAAAAAGTTATCGGAATTATTAACTAGCTCCAACGGTTCGGGTAATGGTTCAAGCAACGGTTCCTCTGAAGCTAAGTCTTAGTAAAAAAGATGGGGGAGAGGGGAAAAGGAGAAGAAAATTGAGTGAGGGAGTGAGGGAGTGAGGGAGTGAGGAAAGTCTCTAACTCCTAACTCCTAACTCATAACTCATAACTCATAACTCCTAACTCCTAACTCCTAACTGTTACTGTATGTCCTTCCGGGACAATCTGACGCTAACATTGGTCACCGTTAATTGATGAAATGTCTCAATATGCTGACTTGAATCGGGAAGAAGCTGAACAGCTTGAAAATTTAGTGAATTTGCTTGTTGATTTATCTATAGTCGAACCATCTGAGCAAGTTTCTGAA
>CAKZYM010000865.1 GCA_937884685.1 uncultured Calothrix sp. | reverse complement strand
TTTAACGTTAAGCTGCTTTCCATAACTCAAGAATTGTATCGGGTAAAAATCCTTCTACTTCTTTGATTCTTTCTTGAGATAATTCTTCTTTAGTGGCAGAAAATACAGATTTTACAACCATTCTTTCATCTACACCTTTTTGTAAACCACCTTCTTGACGAACCCGGAATAAGAAAGTGTCAGAATTAATTTTTAAAGGTGGACGAACTTTACTTAAGAAAGCTACCACGGGATTAGTGTCTTTCCATAAATCAGCAATTTCATTTTGCAAAGCTTTATTATCAGTAGGTTCTGCTGGTTCGTGCAATTCCTGAGAAACCCGTTCGGATGCTCCAGTACTCATCATATCTCGCATGGTACGGAATACCACCTCACTGATATCTCTCGCATCGAAAATGTCATTTAAATTGCCTTTAAGCATTACCTTTTCTAAGAAAGGCATATTTTTTGTTGCTATGGGAGTTGCTGGTCCTTTATCTAAAGCTTCAGGGGGATTTTTTTCCATTTTTTCGAGCAACTTTTGTCCTTTATCAGTTAATTTTGCCTCTTCAAACTTAATTAAATGGGGAAGGGGGCCATCTTCAGCACCCAAAGTATTTGCAACTCTAGCATTAACCTCGTCAGGATTTACTACACTAGGAACATCTTCCTGATTCGCGTATGCATTACCCGAAAATTTTGCTTGGATATATTGCTTTTGATTTAAATAATCTAAATGACCTAAAAAGTCACTTTTGGTTAATCCTCTACCTGTGAAATCGGTTTCGGTGAAGCCAATTTCGTGCATTCCCGAACCGCTATCTTTAATTTTTTTGAGTATAATGAAAGCAACATCTTCTCTTAAATTAATTGGCATTTTGCCCTCCGGAAAGCTTTATTTTGATGAATAATTTTTAGTTGAAGATATTTATTTTCATCCAAATTAGACTGGCAATTCGTAGAATTAATCCAACAAAAATAATTAAATAAGTACAGATTAATAATCAATTTTTTAACTTTTGTACCAAACTACCAGTGCCTCAATGATTTAATAATTCTTCAAGCTTTATCCACAACCTTAATAGGTAGGGTTACTCATTCGCATCTGTCAGTAGAAACAAGTTATATCAGCCAGCCGAAATATTTTTAATTTTAGTAATTAAGACCCAAGAATAATTGGCAAAGTGACAGTAACTGTTGTACCTTTGCCTAAAATGCTTTCAATTTGTATTTGTCCTTGATGGTTTTCAAGAATTGCCTTCGAGATAGGTAATCCCAAACCAGAACCAGCAGTGTTCTGAGTAAAACTATTTCCTGACCTATGACTGCGTGCTGGGTCTACTCGGTAAAAACGGTCAAATAAGCGCGGTAAAGCTTCAGGTGGAATACCAATACCGTTATCTTCAATCTTTACTTGCAATACCGAGCGATTTACAACTTCCAGACGTGCTAATTCAACTTTAACTTTTCCGTTCTCTGGGGTGTAACGTAGAGCATTGCTAATTAAATTGGTAAATAGACGTGCTAATTGTTCCCAATTACCCATGAAGGTGAACCAATCGTCAAGTAATTCCGGATTAGTTTGGGTCTCGAGAGAATCAATTAAATGTAACCACAAAGTAATATTTTTTGAACTAGCAAGTAATCGTTGTTCTTCAACTACTTCCATTAATAAAGCGTCAATAGGACAAGAAGAAAACTCGTAAGCGCTAATTCCACTATCTTGACGTGCTAAAAATAGTAAATCATTAACTAACTTGCCAAGACGCTGGGTTAATCGTTCTATTAGCTTTAACTGTTGTTGATAATGTTCTACATTAGCTTCTTGTGGTTGGGTTAGTTTCAATTCATCTAAAGCAACCTGAACATTAGTTTGAATTAAAGCAATAGGACTTCTAAGTTCATGAGAAGCATCAGCAGTAAATTGCTTAAGATGCTGATAAGACTCCCGGACTGGTTCCATTGCTTAACCATAAAGAAACCATCCTCTAGCTCCAACAGAAAATAGCATCCAACTTATGCCTAAAGCTAAATCTACAATAAAATCGCGACTAGGTTTTGTGACTTCAAACCAAGGATGACTCACCCGGAGATACCCTAAAACTTGTCTTCCAACTTCTACTCTCTCAGTAACTTGTCGTAGCACCATCGGTTCAGAAAACGCATTTCCCTTATCTCTGTGTTCCCTTTTCTCCTTGTCTCCTTGTTTCCTTGTCCCCTTGTCTCCCCGTCCCCTTTTCTCCCCATCACTTTCAAAAACACGAACTGTTTCACCCATACGGTTGGGATGTATGGGAATATCTAAAGGTTCTGATAGAGTTGACCAAAGTAATTGACCCGTGGGGCTAAACCATTCTAAATCTATACGGTCATCATCGCGGGTATCGGCATTATCACGGAAACTCGCTTCTAAGTTAAGGTTAAATTGACCGTTATTCGAGTTTACCGCTTCAATAACTAGAGAACGTTCAACAACCTCCACCACATGGTTCAAAGTATCGTCAATCCGGTCAATTAATGTATTGCGTACATACAAATATACTCCACTAGCAAACAGCAGCAATAATACGGCCGTAATTGCTGTATACCAAATAGCAAGACGACGACGAGTAGCTTGAAACATAGTCAATAAACACTGAGCATTTAGCAGTTAGCAGCGACCAGTTAAGAATTTCACTCTCTCTACTCCCTATACTTCTTGTAGCTTTACTTAAGTATTAATACGCATATTTTTTTTACATTTTAATCACGTAATTCCATATTCTCACTGAAGTAGTCTTTTAGGAGTAGAGGTTACATTCTTGATGTAAACCAGTTACGAAGCAATGAACAAAATTAGTTGAAGCTTCGATAAATGAAAATTGATAACTTGATATCAAGTTTCAATAAATTTATTGGTTGAGGGTAAAACAAGAAGTGTGTGGGAGTTTAGGTAAGTGCGTTTATAGAAGAGTAAGTAAACTGTTATGGCAATATTTTTTCATCTTTGTACTCAGGAAGTATGTTCTATATATTTACATATTGCGAGACGTATTTGAGTTATTTGCCATTATTTATTCAGTCAATTATTCACTCGGTTAGTAGTTAAAAAATCGTTCTAAACTCCTATAAGTTCCCTAACAAAACTGAAGCGAGGATATAAGTTAAGCGTCATAGAATCAATTAATCAGTAGTGGCTTATATAAAACTGCTGTTAAAAGTATTCAATAATCTCGTTTACTAATTGTCGCTGCAATAGTTAATTACTTATGTAAGCGAGATGAACACAACAGATTTTCATTGAATTATAAACGGAGGTGGTGCCAGAAAAAATCTAATATTGAAATTAATTCACTTGTCTTCATAAACGAATTTCGTTTTT
>CAKZYM010000864.1 GCA_937884685.1 uncultured Calothrix sp. | reverse complement strand
CTTATGTCAGGATTAAATATATTTCTATCTGCTTGATCAATAATGTATGTTAATTCAGCAAAAGAAAGACCGCAAAATAAAAGCAACGAATCAACAGAAATAGCTTTGGCTACGTAAGAAGGATATTCTGTAATTTGATAATTAAGAGCAGAAATACTGGCATTAGTATAGGTATACCAATACCAGACATTTGTATCTACTAAAAAAATATCATCTTTGCTGGGACTGTCAGACCGGATATCAACCACCTCAGCCTGAACCGTATAGTTGACACCCATTGATTATGTATTTGCTTGTTCGTTGATAACTTGGTCTACCCGATTACGAAAATCTGGGTCGGAATAGTAGCGCTTTGAGTTTTCGATTACTAATTTGAGTATCTGCTTACCAACCGTATTAAGGTTAGAAAACTTCAGCAGACGATTTAACTGTTCTGGTTGAATATCCCGAAGTAATTGTCCAATAGCAAAATTGAAGAAGGGAGAAGCAAATATCTCTACTCCAGCAAAGTCTAGCTCAACTTCTTGCTCTGCTAATAATTTTGGATGAACAAAATCATACACCTTTTGACCATCGCCAGGTGTAATACAGTTTTTGCCTATTAAGGTAAAGATTTCGTGCTTCATATTTGACCTCTCCCTTAAAACCACAGTTCATCATCGGCTTCCAAGCCCAAGTCATAACGTGACTCGTCGCACAAAAACGAAATGTTTACTATTGTTCCTCCAAAACAAGTTTGTTTCTTTTCGTAAATTTCTCCGTCTTTATCTATTGTCGCACATCCATCATGACTTAAAATTTGAAGTTTACCCTTATTTATATGAACAAATTGTTTTAAATAATCAAGACCAATACCACCCGTCACTGTTCCACCTCTTGTTGTTGTCCCCTTTTGAAAAGCCCATCTTAAAGCTTCATCTGCTGGTAAACGATTATTTTTTTGGAAATCACGTACATTTTGGGGAATTCCAACACCAAAGTCAACGACACTCAGTTTAAGTTCTTTTAATTTGGGATAATATTGTCCGCAACTAAAAACACCAATACCAGTCTTTCCATGCTCAAAAGCGTTTGCGTAAATTTCAAAGGTTCTTCCAACTATTAAAGCCCTTAGCATATCGCTGATATGAACCCAACCTCTACCAAGCCAATCTTGCGCTAAGTATTGGATTAAATCATTTATATCTTCAAACAAATCTTCTCTGTAAGGAATAGAATTACCTTGCCAAGGTTCTTCACCCCCATTAAATGTATACATGAAACCATTTTGCTTGAGGTTTGTGCAAAGGCGCTTTTTTACAGTCTCCCAATTAAAACTTACTTTACACCCGCGTTTCTCAATCCACCTAGCCATACCTCCTAAAAACGCAACAGCATTTTGTCGTAAAAAATGACAACCTGAAAAATCAAATGTTACTTCTTCTGTCTCTGTTTGAACTTGCTGCCATAGCTTGAATAAGCAATCAAAATCTTTTGGAGCGTCATTAATAGTGGGAATTTCAAGAGTTAGACTCACAACACTGATGACAAAGGTTTAAATCGCATAATACCAGGTAAATATTCTTTGATGAGCCTTTTTTAGTAAGTAATTATCATTAAAGCTGCTAAAAGCAAAAACGCGATTTTTCTAAAACATTACAGGTGATACTTGCTACTTCCTCAAATGTAGGGTTATCAATAGAATGTCTACCCGTATCACCTTTAACGTCAATGAGTGCTGAATATTCCGAAGATAAACTCGTACAAGTAACTACCGCGAATTACTTTGAAAATGACCTGAAATGGCACTCTATCTACGCTTACAATCGGGAAAGCTTCGGTATTGACGGTACACTCGGACGTAAAAATAAGCGGGAAGTAGTTCTTACTCGTTACCTAAAGGAAGCATTAGAAAAATTCAACCCCGGTCCTCCTCAAGAAATATACGACGATGCCATTCAACAATTTACAACTTACAATATTTCCGACCAATTAATCGCTACCAACCAGAAAAAATACCAATTTATCCGTGACGGTATCCAGGGGAAAGCTTACCAAAATTCAGCAGGGGAAACAATACAACCCAAACTCAAAGTTATCGACTTTCAAAACCCCGAAGAAAATCATTTCCTGATAGTGCGAGAATTATGTATAGAAGGACAAAAACCTCAACGTCCAGATATTCTCGGTTTCGTTAACGGGATTCCTTTGTTATTTATCGAACTCAAAGCCACTCATCGCAACATCCGAGTTGCTTACGAAGATAATTACAGCAGATATTTAGAAAACATTCCCCAACTATTCCATCACAACGCAATTGTAATCTTAAGTAACGGGATAGAAGGAAAATTTGGAAGTCTCACCAGTCGCTACAGTCATTATCAAGAATGGAAACGTCTAGAAGAACAAGAAAAAGGAAAAGTAGATT
>CAKZYM010000863.1 GCA_937884685.1 uncultured Calothrix sp. | reverse complement strand
TTACCAAATAAACTGTTTTATTTATCGGAGATTTTCTGTCAAGGTTATGTCAATGTTGTGATGTTTTTTTTGAGAATGTTTACTTCAATATTTTCATCATATGATGTTAGTTATATTCTGACAGGAGCGAAAAAGGGACGCAAGATAACTATACTTTATTGATATTAGAAAATACATTCTTGCATCCCGTTTTAGAAGTGGGTTCCCCAGCTATATAAAGAGTGAGGGAGTGAGAGATTGAGGGAGAGAGAGGTAATTGGATGGGGTTTTAAACCCAAAGGTCTCGATAACCAACTGGTAAAAATTGGTAAACTTCAATATTTTTGAAAAATTCATTAGTCTACTTTTGTAGCATTGGCTTCCTCTCGCAGTTTTTTAGCTGCTGACACCATATTCTTCAAAGCTGGAATCACCTCTTCCCATCTTCGAGTTTTTAATCCACAATCAGGATTTACCCAAATTTGTTTTACGGGTAAATTAGCAATTCCAGTCCGCAATTGTGACAACATTTGTTCAGTGCTAGGAATAGCAGGACTATGCACGTCATAAACCCCGTTACCTAACTGTTTTGAATAGCCACCATCTGTCAATTCATACAGCGTTTCATTGTTACTACGACTATTTTCAATCGACAATACATCCGCATCTAACCGTTCGATATCGGTGATAATATCGCCAAACTCTGAGTAGCACATATGGGTATGAATTTGTGTCTGGGGCTTGGCTATTCCTGCACTTAATTTAAATGAATCCACCGACCAAGATAGATATTCATTCCAAAGTTCGGTTTTCAATGGTAAACCCTCACGTAAAGCCGGTTCATCTATTTGAACTATTTTTGCACCTGCAGCTTCCAAATCCACTACCTCATCTCGCAAGGCCAAAGCAATTTGAAAAGCTTGTTCTTGACGAGAAATATTCGTCCGGGTATAAGACCAATTTATCATTGTCACAGGGCCTGTGAGCATTCCTTTTACAGGTTTTTCTGTCAAAGATTGAGCATAAATAAATTCATCTACGGTCATTGGTTGGTTACGAACCACATCCCCATAAATAATTGGTGGACGCACGCAGCGACTACCATAACTTTGTACCCAGCCATTTTGAGTGAAAGCAAAACCTTGTAGCTGTTGACCAAAGTATTCCACCATGTCGGTGCGTTCAAATTCCCCATGTACTAAAACATCAAGTCCTGCTTCTTCTTGGCTTTTGATACATTCGAGAATTTGAGCCTTAATCGCTGTTTGATAATCTTCCTGACTGATTTCACCTCGTTTGTAACGAACTCGAAGTTTACGTACTTCTGAGGTTTGGGGAAAGGAACCAATAGTAGTCGTAGGAAAAGCAGGTAATGAAATTTGTAACGAACATCTTGAATCATAGGATATGCTACGCTCAAAATCTTTGGTTGTTAGTGAATTAAGTTGTCGTTGAACTATTTTATTTATCGGGCTAAAACGGCGAAATTCCTCCCAGGCTGTTTCGATTGTTTTTTGGTCTTTTTTGTATCGAGTAACCGTGAGTTTTTTCGCGTCAAAATTTGAATGGTTTTGGCTATTTTTCCCATTCAAATTAACTAAAGATTGGTGATTACACTTAGCATCAGAAATAGTCATTTTCTGAGCTAAAAAGACAATTTCTTGTAGCTTTTGTTCGGCAAAACTCAAAACATTGCGTAAAGCTTCAGGAAGTTGTGTTTCTCGCGTTGCGTCGTAGGGTACAAATTGTAAAGAAGCAGAAGGCTGCACTTCAAATTCCCTGACTATATCTTTGATAGTTTCCAACTTGGGAATAACTTCTTCAGGACGAATTTGCCAAATATTTCTTGCATCAACTATCCCTACTCCCAAACGTTTATCTTTAGGAAAACCATAGGTTTTGATTAACTCTAAATTACCTCCGCGAGTCAAGTCTAAACTAATTGCATTTACAGGTAAATCCATTACCCAACTATAGGTTTCACCCAAGTCATCAAAGTAAGTGACTAAATTAAGCGGTATTTTAACCCCAGACAATGATTTATATACAGCTTGATAATGTTCTTTCCAATTATTCGCATCACCTAACACCAGCGCGGGTTCGTGAATTTGTACTTCAGAAATACCAAGAGATTTCAATTCGGTAAGTAGGTTAATATAAAGCGGAGTTAAAACAGAAATAGCTTGCTCAATATCCAAATCCAATTTACTCAAACGTAGTAATGTACAAGGACCAAAAACAATAGGAATTGCACGTTCACCTAAGATTTTTTGAGCGCGGCTCACTCTTTCAATAAAATCACTCCAATCTGCTGTTAATGATTTATTAGATATCTCCGGAACTAAATAGTGATAGTTGGTATCAAACCATTTTGTCATTTCCAACGCAGGTATTCCTTCTTTACCCCTAGCCATTGCAAAATAACGTTCTAATCCAGAGAATTGCTGAAATCGTTCGGGAATTAAACCGAAGCGAAATGTCCAATCAAGAATGTGGTCGTAAAGTGTGGTGTCACCAACTCCAATCTTATCGATACCTGTATCTAATTGCGTTTTCCAGTTAGCTTCTTCGACTTCTTTGACTGTCTGTAAAAGCGATTCTGATGCTACTTTTCCACCCCAAAAAGCTTCCAACGCTTTCTTTACTTCACGGTTTTTACCAATGCGGGGATAACCTAAAGTCGCAGTTTTAATTTTCATTTTTTCTAATTTATGAAGATGCGTGAGTTCTATATCAGATATGGGTTTGATTGAGATGAGAAGGATTCAGAAGTCAGAATTGAGGAGTCAACTTAGACCCCATATCTAAAGTCAGGGGTTTCCTTAACGCGGAAAATTTTCTTCGTCTCCACGATTAAAATTGGGGGCTTTAAACCACGATTTATTCGCCAATTGCACAGATTTTCCGAACAGTATTCTGACTGCTGAATTCTTTCTCAGTAAATTTCTTTCTAAATCCCTTTCCTAGGAAATAGACTTTGAAGCTTAAACTTTTTATAAATCAACCCAAATCTCTAAAATTGAAATATTTGCAAACGGATTTGGACAGTTGTGCAAACAGCAGCACAACTGCAACTTAATTACGACAAGATTTTTGCAATTAAATTCTCAAATTCTTAATTACATAATTCCAGTTCAGTATTTTCCTTTTCTACAGGAACTTCTACTGCTGGAATTCTTGCTAAAATCCCTTTTTTAAGCGGTTGAGGACGTTCAGCCCAAGGTAAGGAACCTTCTGGATGCACGTAATACTTACCTGCACAATCAAATACACCCTCAACTTCTGCGGGAGTTAAGTCAGGTGAAACATCGCCGAAAAGATACGTAGTTTTACCAGGTGAAGCGAAGGAAATTACACAAGAGCGATTACAAGCGCTCATGCATTCGACTGGTTTAACAGTAAATTCTGTATTTAATTCCCAATTAGGATAATCATCTTGCAAGCGTTTAAGTAGCTTTTCACCACCACTTTCACCAACACGCTTACCATTAGACCACTTGCTTGCACAAATGGTACAAACAAATATTGTATGTGCCTTCATCTATAACCTCGTAGATTTAGCTATGTTCTTGTTGATTTATCGGCGGGCATTCTGACTTACAAGGTGACGATTTTTCCTTGCTTACAGCTGCGGGACAGCGCCGGATTTACACCGGACTTTCCCCATTACCTCTAATGGCTGTTCCCCATTAGAACCGACTGGTTAATTTAAGATTTGTATATAGATTACCATATTTACCGCTCAACAGCTAATATTACTGACAAAAAATATGATAATCATTATCATGTTTTTTTGCTATTCATGTTACATTAGCTTTTATGCTTGTTTTTTACTTGTCAAGCAACGTGAAAGTAGAGAAAATCGTTGACTAATGAAAATCGA
>CAKZYM010000862.1 GCA_937884685.1 uncultured Calothrix sp. | reverse complement strand
ATTTTCAGCCATTAAAATGGTGGTTCTTCCATCCTATAATGGCTGAAAATATTATTTTTATTATCAAAGGATTTTATCTCGGAAGAATTGCTTGTAAATTGATTCCGACGGGATAGAATTATTGCTAATGAAACAACTACAACCCTTTTATTATGCTCTGATAATTTCTCTAATTTGTTCGCAACCTAGTTACGCTCAATATCAAAAGGGTTTTCCAGCATCCTCCAATATTCCAAACAGCGAATATCCCTATATAAACTCCAACGGACAAGTTACCTTTCGGGTTACAGCACCACTAGCTAAGAAAGTACAGGTGATAGGACGAGATAATAAAATTCCATTTGGTGAAAAACCAACAGATTTAACTCGTGGTGAAAATGGAATTTGGACGGTGACAATCTCAATAAATCCTGGGTTTCACTATTATCAGTTGATTATTGATGGTACACCAGTCAATGACCCAGCGAGCAAAACTTATTTTGGTTGGGGTCAAGCTAGTAGTGGATTGGAAATTCCTCATCCTCAAATAGATTTTGATAAACCATTACCAGTTCCTCATGGAGAGATTCGGGAACGTTGGTATCAATCGCAAGTTACCGGGAAACTAAGACGAGCTTTTATTTACACTCCACCCGATTACAACACCAATATTAAACGTAAATATCCCGTACTTTATCTACAACATGGTGCAGGAGAAAACGAACGTGCTTGGACAAAGCAGGGTAAAGCAAATTTTATTCTTGATAATCTGATAAATTCGGGTCGAGCCGTACCAATGATTATTGTAATGGACAACGGTTACGCTAGAAAACCAGGAGTAGAACTTCCAGATGGTTCCTGGGGGAATGAAGCTTTTGGAGAAGTGGTTATAAAAGATTTAATTCCTTTAATAGACAATCAATATAGGACAATTAATCATAGGAATTATAGAGCAATAGCCGGTCTTTCCATGGGAGGTGGACAAGCATTAGAAGTCGGTTTGAATAATTTAGATAAATTTTCCTGGGTAGGGGGATTTAGTTCTCTATTAAAAGATTTTGACATTGATAAATCCTACAACAGAGTTTTTGCAGAACCGGTTTTAACAAATTTGAAATTGAATTTATTATGGTTGGGTTGTGGTATTCAAGATGATTTTTATATTACAAATAAATCCGCTCATCAAGAATTAGAGGAAGCAGGGATTCAGCATACTTGGGTCAGTAGTGAAGGTGGACATGAATGGTTAGTTTGGCGGAGATATTTACGAGATTTTGCTTCTAAGATTTTTAAAAATAATTTTTGAGTAGCAAACAAGCTTCATATCCATTACAATGTTCTCTCCCTCACTTCCCAAGAAGCAAAATTGTCTCAGCAGAATTCACAATAACTAGACAGCGAGCAGTTTTCAGACATCCGAGGAGAATTGCGATCGCGAAATTATAAAATCAAAATTATCTTGTAGATATAAAGGTTAACTTCGCAGCCAAAGAAGTTTTTCCAACTCCCCAATACTCATAAAAGCGATTAATCGACAATTATCCTTTAATATCCACCTTTTTAAAGTACTTATTGCCTCCTCAAGTCCTAAAAATAAAGATACCTTTACCCATGAAACGTCCGGGACAGCCAGTTGAAGTTGCTACCAGTTTTGTTTTTCTAGCATCAGATGATTCTTCTTACTTTGCAGGACAGATATTACATCCCAATGGTGGTGTAGTAGTTGGAGCGTGAAACGTAGTAATTGAATTTATCGAGAATAAGGGGTTATTTCAACCCCCGATTCAGAAATCAGGTTCAATCACTATCTCGAATAAATTCAATCGTTATTTTTATTTTTCCCTTTTTCCAACCTCCACCTTTAGAAGAAAGTAATTCACAGGGAATACCATCTTCCGTCCAATCCTTAGCTTCCTTACTACTCCATCGATTAACCTCAATTGAAGCCAAAAGATTATCTTTTATCCTTGATGCTTTAAAAACTTCTTGGTTGTGAAATGTATCTCCCATCAAAGAAAGTACATCATCCGGTTCAAATTCCCATCTATCCATAAAAAGCCGTACGTACTAACTACCCGCTTATTATTCCCAGCATCAAACGGTAACTATTCAGAAATCAAAGTTTTTGCAGGATTTTTTGTGTCGTGTTGGTTTATAACCGCGATTACCACCACTAATTACAGGAATTTTATAAATAAGGATATTATCCAAATTGAACCAAATTTAAAATCGCTCTTCTTACTCTACCCATTCCGGAAATAGATATTTTAAAAATTTTTGCGGCTTTGGTACAACCTAAATGCATGACAAATAAACCATTGCAATTAAAGGATGGTTCAAATAATCTTGAAAACTTTGAAGAAAGTAAAATTGCTATTTTAAAACTTTAATTAGTAAATCATTTTTGTAAATTAATTAAAATATTCAAGCACCAGCAACCATAATTATATCTTCTGGGTTAATTGGTATATCCGCTAAGGTGGTTTTAACTTGTATCGATGCAAAAGTTTCCATCCAAAGCGTAGCTTTAGAACCGGGCAATGGTTTTTCAGGTCGATAGATAATTTCACAAGGTCCGTTGATTTTCACAGAGAATCCTTGAGTATTGGTACCGCCACGTTTCACCGAAATTACAGGCTCTGGAATTTCTAGATTTTTATTATCTCTAATTTGATTTCTATTAACGTGAACTATAGTTTTGGCAGGAATCATCCTACACCATTTTGGTTTCGGTCCTCGTGTACCGCGACTAATGATAGGCATTCGGTTGTATAAGGGAATTATCCAATTCTTTCCAGATTTATAAGCTCCTTTCACTCTTCCCTGAGAAATTAAATAGCGCATCTTGGAAGTTGAAATATCCAAAATTTCAGCAGCTTCTGTAGTTCCTACATACATAATAAAAAAACTATTGCGATTACGCTTTAGTTTATTCTCAAAGGGTTTCGGGAAGTTGAAAAGTAAAAATTTTTAACTTTAACATAGATAAATCAATTTAAAATCGATATTGTTCTCCCCCTTTTTCTCAATTTGGATTTATTCGAGCAAAACTACCAAAACCAACTTTCCCAACAAGCACCTTTAGCAGCAAGAATGCGTCCCCGAGTTCTTGATGAATTTATCGGACAGGAGCATCTAATTGCACCAGGACGTTTGCTTCGTCGTGCAATTTCTGCCGACCAGTTATCTTCGTTAATCTTTTTTGGTCCTCCCGGTACTGGTAAAACAACTTTGGCTCGCATCATTGCTAATACAACCAAAGCTACTTTTATTGCTATTAATGCTGTATTGGCTGGGGTGAAAGATATTCGGGATGCAATTTCTACCGCTACTGACGAAAGGAAGTATTACAATCGAAAAACTATTTTATTTGTCGATGAAGTTCACCGTTTTAATAAATCTCAACAGGATGCTTTACTACCTCATGTAGAGAATGGAACGGTTATTTTAATTGGAGCAACAACAGAAAATCCTTATTTTGAAGTTAATAAGGCTTTGGTTAGTCGTTCGCGGATTTTTCAATTAAAGCAGTTGGAGGAGAAAGACCTCGAAGCTATTGTATTTCAAGCGCTTCAAGATTGCGATCGCGGTTTTGGTAATTTGAAAATTGATATTCATTCAGAAGCGGTTTCTCATCTAGTTAACGTCGCAAATGGTGATGCTCGTTCTTTATTAAATGCTGTGGAATTAGCGATTGAAACAACTTCGGAAAATCAAGATAAAGTTATTGAAATTGATTTAAAAGTCGCAGAAGAATCAATTCAGCAACGAGCGGTATTATATGACAAAGAAGGTGACGCTCACTTCGATACAATCAGCGCTTATATCAAAAGTATTCGCGGTTCTGACCCAGATGCAGCTTTATATTGGTTAGCGAAAATGATTTATGCGGGGGAAAATCCCCGGTTTATATTTAGAAGATTATTGATTCAAGCTAGTGAAGATATTGGTTTAGCGGATTCTCAAGCCATAGTAGTGATAAATTCCTGCGCTCAAGCTTTTGATAGGGTAGGAATGCCAGAAGGAAGATATCATTTAGCTCAAGCAACCTTATATATAGCGAATGCTCCGAAGTCAAATAGCGTCATGGGATTTTTTGATGCTTTAGCTTCCGTGGAGAAAGAGAAAGAAAAAGAAATTCCCAATCATCTCAAAGATGCAAATCGAGATAACAAAGGATTTGGACATGGTGCTGGTTATTTATATCCTCACGCTTATCGCGACCATTGGGTAGAACAGCTATATTTACCTCAAAGTTTACAGGGACAAGTTTTTTATCAACCTGCCGATGTTGGTGAGGAAGCATTAATTAAAATTCAAGTTGAAAGGAGAAGGGAAGCTCAATTAGCTGCGATGGTTGAAGGTCTGGGAATTGAGACGGTGGAGGTGTTGAGTTATGGGGAGAAGAATAAAACTGTAGATAACTGGTTGCAGAGGACTTTAGGAGAAGTAGGGGAAAATTTAAGTTTAATTCGGGATAGTTTATTTGAGATAGCAAATCCCCAACGTCATCATTTAATTTTAGATTTGAACGCGAAGAGTGGATTATTAACTTGGGAAGCAGTCAGAAGAGTTCCCGAAGGTGGTGTTTATAGTTGGGTGAAGAATGAAAAAGATGCTTTGGCTTTGATTGAGCAAAGTAATGTACTTCCAGAATTAACCCGTCCGATTGTAATTCATCCTTCTTTATCGGAAATACCAGAGGAAATTAAATTTGATAGGATTATTGGACGAAATGCTTTAGGGAAAGAAGTTGATAAATTAGGAATTGTTCTGGATTTAGTAAAGTTGTTAAATAAAGATGGGATAATTATTCTTTCAGAAACCTTACCTCGTCAGGGTCAGAGATTGTATAACCTTTTAGATAAAACTTGGTTGTCGGAGAAATTATTTAATAAATTAGTCAAAGCAGAATCAGCAATATATTCAAACTCAGATGATGCGATGGTGAATTGGGATATAGAAGATTTAGAAAAAATCTTTATTCAAGCAGGTTTACAGGTAGATATAACTCAACAGAAGAATTCAACTCAACTCTACATAAGCGAAAATCTATTAAATCGTTGGTTTACATCGAATAATAAAACACGTCCGAGTTATGTAAATCATCTTGAAAAGGAATTGACCAAGAAAGAAATTGAAACCGTGAAAAACTTGTTTTATAAGAGATTGAGAAATCAAATAGTGAATTGGGAGAGTGCGATCGCAATCTTATCTGCATCATAATAAAGAAAACATCGCTTTCACATCATTCAAAGGTAAATCCCAAAGTAATTCCGGTTCCCATGTATCTGGATTTAAATTACAACTTTGTCCTCTTTGATAAGCTTTCCACATTCTTTGTCTAGCTGAAGAGGTTTGACTTGGTAAGCGCTTACGAATCACTCTTAATAAACCAATACTAATAAATAAATTAAGCAAACCGAATTTTGCTCCCAATAAAAAAGCTTGTAATTCAGCTTCACCAATTGGGTCGCTACCATAACCGGTTAAAACATGAATACCATCATGTAATTGTTTGCGACGAAAACCAGTAGTTAAAGGTTGTAAATTATTTCCGAGCAGAAAATCAGCCCAAGCTTTTCCAAAACTTCCTTGTTTACAAAAACGTAATTTTTCTATATCTACAATTTGAGGTACATTTTTACCCCCAGCTTCAGAAAAACTATCTATAATTTTGAAAAAAACTTGAGTATTCGATGCTTTAACAACTGGTTTATCTTCTATTAACATAATAAAGAATGGCTGGTTTATTTGCTTTGATATCTACCATCATAAAAAGCAAACTCCAATATACACATGAGGAGAAAGTCACGAATCAGTTTTATAGATATATATATAAATTCCTATTCCTAGTCATGACCAAAGTCATGGATTTATTTTTTTGTATATAAAGTAACTTTCATATCTATAATCAAAAAACTACTCCCTACTCTCTAACTATGAAAACAGGTATCTGGATATTAGGTGACCAACTGCATTTAAAACAAGCAGCTTTACAAAGTTGTAATAACCCTTCAGATGTAGAAATAATCTTAATTGAATCCTATTCCCATATAAAACAACTTAGATATCACAAACAAAAGTTAGCGTTAATTTGGTCAGCGATGCGTCATTTTGCTGAAGAATTGCGTCAACAAGGTTATTCAGTAACTTACGAAATAGCAGAAGATTTTCAAACACCACTTGAATCGTGGGTAAACGAAAATCAAATTGACTTTCTTCAAATAATGTCTCCCAATGACAAACCTTTTTTGCAAATAATCGAAAATTTAAAATTGCCATTGAATATCAACTTACTTCCCAACAATCAATTTTTATGGAGTTCTGAAGAATTTAGTCAATGGGCTGAAAATCGTAAAAGGTTATTAATGGAAGACTTTTATCGAGAAGGAAGAAAACGCTTTGATATTTTAATGGCAGGTGATAAACCCATTGGTGGAAAATGGAATCTTGATAAAGAAAATCGCAAACCACCCAAAGGTAAATTAAATACTCCCGAACCTTTATGGTTTGAACCGGATAATATTACCCAAGAAGTTATTCAACAAGTTAATTCCCTTGATATCCCAACCTATGGAAAAATCAAAGAATTTCGTTGGGGAGTTAATCGTTCTCAAGCATTAGAAGTACTAAAATATTTTATCGAAGTTCGCTTACCCGATTTTGGTCCGTATCAAGATGCGATGGTAACGGGAGAAGAAACAATGTGGCACGCTATGCTTTCTCCCTATATTAATATTGGTTTACTCCAACCCTTAGAAATAATTCAAGCAGCAGAAGCAGCATATCACGACAATCAACTTGCATTAAATAGCGTTGAAGGTTTTATCCGTCAGGTATTGGGATGGAGAGAATATATGCACGGAATTTATCATCATGTTGACGAAAATTATTCCCAGCAGAATTGGTTTGAACATAATAAACCATTACCCGAATTCTTCTGGACTGGTGAAACCAAAATGAATTGTTTAAATAAAATATTAACTCAGGTGATGGATACCGGTTACGCTCATCATATTCAAAGATTAATGGTATTGAATAACTTCGGTTTAATTGCAGGAATATCACCGCAAGAATTAGAAACCTGGTTTCATTCAGCATTCATCGACGCTTACGACTGGGTGATGCAAACCAACGTTATCGGAATGGGACAATATGCTGATGGTGGTTTACTCGCATCGAAACCTTATGCAGCATCCGCGAACTATATTAATAAGATGAGCGATTATTGTAAAAGTTGTTTTTACAAGCATTCAAAACGTA
>CAKZYM010000861.1 GCA_937884685.1 uncultured Calothrix sp. | reverse complement strand
TACTGTCGAGAAAGGATACAAAAGTATTAATGCTTTATTTATAGATACTAAATCTATTGCCTGAATATTGTCTAAATTATATTATTGAGAGATATCGACCGTGGAAAACAGCAAACTTTTTACTATACCTCATAAATATTTTATTGCTCTACTTCTCTTTACTACTACCTTGTGTTTAAGTTTAGTAGCTCCAGATAATTTAAATTTAATGCATATATTAGGTATAAACAAACCTAAAATAGAAATTGTTGATGCTGTTTCAAATAGTCAGCAGCAAGTTGCGGGATTTCAAACCGCAATGGAGAAAACTTTAAACGAACAGTTTAAAAGACAAAGCTTACTTTCTGCTGCTCCCTCTAGCTTTGCTGGAAAGGTTATTTATGATATTAAACCTGCTGCAAATAAAAAAGTTATCGCTTTAACTTTTGATGATGGTCCCTGGAAAAATACCACTCGACAGACATTAGACATACTCAAAAAAAATAATGTTAAAGCAACATTTTTTGTTGTCGGTAGCGCTCTAAAAAATCATCCTCAATTAGGAAAGCAGGTAATAACTGAAGGTCATGCGATTGCCAATCACACTTGGAATCATTGGTATCATTTTATGAATCCTCAAGCTGCTGCTTTGGAAATCGATAGAACAAGCGATTTAATTTATAAAGTGACGGGAGTTAAAACAAACTTATTTCGTCCACCAGGAGGTCATTTGAGTAATGGTTTAGTTGCTCATGCTAGGAGAAAAAACTATGCAACTCTGATGTGGTCTGCTGATTCTCGCGACTTCAAGAGACCCGCACCTGCAAAAATGGTCAATACTGTGTTAAAAAGCGCACGTCCGGGGGGCATTGTATTACTGCATGACGGTGGTGGCGATCGCACCAACACTGTAAAAGCTTTACCCCAGATAATTGCTAAATTAAAGCAGCAGGGTTACAGCTTTGTAACCATTCCCGAACTGTTGGAAATTGCAGAAAAAAAATAACAGGAATTGAGCAGTACGGGTAAATAAAAGACGATACGAATAAATACTATTGGTTATTAATCTTAATATTTTTTTATCGTCTAACTAGATACAGATTTTATTATCGAGAAAGAATCAAATAATTTTGAATTTACGGTCTTCGCAGCTATTTAGATTGTTCCATAGTTAAAACTAGGGGCTTGAAACCATTCACAATCCAAAATCCGTCGAGGATGCGTTTTGGGGTTCGTGAATCTACACCCCAAACTTTCCGCAAAATCTAAAATCTAAAATCATTTAGGTCAAAGATACAAAAAAAGTGCATATTCTTTGTTACACTATTCAAAATAAACTAATGTAGATATATTTCACATTTAAGTAGTTGATAGTAAGAGATTTAGAGAAATAATAGTAGATTCGAGTGATTATTTTAATTATTCTTTGGAATATTGAACAATTTTATTAAAAATGAAAAATTTTTCATAAAGTTTTAATGTGATTCTCATCTTTTCGGATATATCATAATAAAGTTAAGCAAAAAAGTTGAAAGTTGATTTTTTCATTTTTATATAGTTATGTATTATGTTTTTCAATTCTCTAATATCTTTATTAGCCCTGATAGTTTTACAGTAAAAATAGCTAGCTAACATTCCCCTCTCGGCAAATAATTACCTGTAAAAAACTACAGAGATATAAAGAGTTCTGAGCTAGAAACGGAAGCGGGAAGAAAGCAGCACGTTGAATTGTATGTCTACCCTTTGAATTAAGTTATTTTTAGCGACATAAAAGGAAAATATAGATAATAGATTAATGTCGATAAGGTACTAACTATTGCTTTAATTTAATTTTTATCTGCTGAAATAATTTTTTTGCATATTATTGCTTACCTAATTTGATTTTAAAATGAGCCAAATATTAATCGTTGAAGATGAAACTCGTTTAGCCGCATTTTTACAAAAAGGATTGCGAAAAAGTGGTTATGTGACTTCAGTTGCAGAAGATGGTGAAAAAGCAGTTGAACAAGCTTCTAGCAAAGAATTTGACCTAATGGTGCTAGATTTAGGTTTGCCAATAAAAGATGGTTTTACAGTTTTACGAGAATTGCGAAGCAAGGGTAAAAAGTTTCCAATTATTGTAGTAACCGCTCGTAGTGACGACCAAGATAAAGCAAAAGCAATTTACTATGGTGCAGATGACTACTTAAGAAAACCCTTTCGCTTCCAGGATTTGCTTACTTTGGTAGAAGAAAATTTATTGTTAGTAAAAAATTAAATTAGAAATTAAAACTTGTTCGTAAGGTACCGATATAAATAGTATCATTATCATTATTATGTTCCGGGTTAGTAATTAAAATGACACCAGGAGTAATAGAAATATTATCATCGACTTGAAAACGATAAAAGGCTTCTAAATGTAGGGAAGTACCTTTATCGATGTAATCTTGATTATCAATTTGATATTGGTTTTTAATTAACTTGGGTGGTTGACCGATGATAATTCCACCTAAATTGCCTTCACTACCTAAATCTGGTAGAGCTAGAGTTAAAGCCCAATTAAAAACACTAGCGCTAGGGTTATTCGGTAAATCTTTCGCTTCAGCACGGGTATAACCAATCCAGCTTCCCACCAGAATATTTTCACTAATACCTAATGAAGCTTGTAAACCAAAAGAATTGGCTTTAATAGCTTCGCTTTCATCGTCGAAAGGGTCGTTTGAGCCTTCGCTACCAGTTTCTGTATCTATATTATTAAAAGAATGAATGTAGTTTACACCAATCAATAACTTTTCTGATGGTTCAAAAGTAAGCTGAGCAATTGCTGCATAATCTGATTGAGTTAAGCCAGTTTCTGGGTCTTCAGCATCATCAGCAACATATCCCATACCAAATTCTAAATCATCATTAATTTCATATTTAAAACCGATTCCAGCACCTCCTCCCTGACGGTAAACAGGGTTACGCTGTGCAAAACGGGAAACGGAACCACTATCATCATTGCCTATATAAGGATTAACAGAATCGGCAAAATCTTCAATTTCTAAACCACTTGCACCAATTTGAATACGAGCTTTATCTCCGACACGAAATCGATAGGTTAAATCACCCAAATCAAAAATTTGGTTATCACCTTGATAGGCTAAACGTGCCATATCAGTACCCGTTACCGAGTCAAGTGATTCAAGATTTCTAGCTCTAAAGGTAGTTTTCAACCTATCTTTACCAGTAAAGGAACTATTAAGCTCTATTTTTACTCCACTTCCGAAAGCTATGTTACTATCTAGCGGTTCATCACCGTTAATTTTTGTTCCTTTACCCACACCAGTAAGAGCAAATGTAACTTCTCCACTCAATGTTGTTGTTGTAGAAAACGCTGAAAAATTATTTTTTTCTAATGTCTCAATTTGTTTTTCAAGCGAATTTAATTCTAGAGAAAATTCACTTTGCAATCTTTTCAGAACTTGCAGTTCTTCTTGAGTTGCAAAATTACTTTTTTGACTTTCTTGTAATCTATCAATATGTTGAATGACTTCGTTTAATAAAAAGGTAAATTCGTAACGCTTTATTTTACCTTGACGCTGAAAAAATTCTGGAGGATATTTAGTTTGTATCTGGTAGCGGTTGAGAAAATATTCTAAAGCTTGAAAATTCCAATCAGTTACTTCTATTTCAGATAATTCGGAAACGCTGGGGATATCTCTCATAGGTTGAGATATATCTTGCGTATCTTCAGCTTTTGCTTGCGGTATAAAAAATAGAAAATTGAATAAAATTGGCAAAAATGACGCAAAAAATATTATTGCAAAATATGACATTATGTGTTCCGAAATAAGATTTTTTTTAATTATCAAATACACCTCTTAAATTCTATAGGGAATAGGAATAATTAGGCAGTAAAACGTTTATATTTTACTGCTTATTAATTCGGAAAATTTGTTATATAGTTTGCGAAACTTCTTGGTTTTGAGACTGATAAAAATCTTGATACCATCGAACAAACTTTTCAATTCCTTGTTCGATAGTTGTAGTTGGTTTGAATCCAACATCATGCATTAATTCATCAACATCTGCATAAGTACGGGGAACATCTCCTGGTTGCATTGGTAAAAAATTCTTTTCGGCTTTTTTACCCATTGCTGCTTCAATAACTTCAATAAAATTCAATAACTCCACAGGTTTGTTATTACCAATATTGTAAATTTTATAGCGAGCATTACTGTGTTCTTTATTAACCTGTGGTTTTGGAGGTTGATGCATAACTCTAACAACACCTTCAATCACGTCATCAATATAAGTAAAATCTCGCTGCATTTTACCGTAATTGAAGATATTAATTGGCTTGTTTTGTTCAATAGCTCGAACAAATTTGAAATAAGCCATATCGGGTCTACCCCAAGGACCGTATACAGTAAAAAAGCGCAATCCAGTAATAGGTAAACTGTACAAATGGCTGTAAGAATGTGCCATTAATTCGTTAGCTTTTTTAGTAGCAGCATACAGCGAAACGGGATTATCTACATTATCGCTAACAGAAAAAGGAATTTTGGCATTTGTACCATAAACGGAACTAGACGAAGCAAAAACTAGATGTTTGGGTTGAGTATGACGACAAGCTTCGAGAATATTTGCAAATCCCACTAAATTGCTATCAACATAAGCAAAGGGATTCTCCAAGGAATATCGTACTCCAGCTTGAGCAGCCAGATTAACTACACAATCGAAGTCTTGGTCTTGAAAAAGCTGTAAAATTTCCTCGCGATTATTTAAATCTAGGAGTTGAAACTGAAAATTCTTATTAGGAGTTAATTGTGCCAAACGAGCTTTTTTCAAATTTACATCATAATAATCATTAAGGTTATCAATTCCGTAAATCTGTTCCCCATCTGCAAGCAATCTTTGCGCTAAATGGTATCCAATAAAACCTGCAACTCCAGTTATTAAAATCTTCATTAGGGATGATTCTCCAATTAAATAATTTATCTATTTATTCCCTACTTTTTACTCTTTTATCCAATATTCATTGCTTGTAATACTGGTTTATTCTGCGATATTGGATAAAAAATCACGCTTATTTTTCCTGGTTCTAGCTGTAAGTTATCTGGTGATTTTACTCCCAAAATTTTACCTAAGCTATGAGAAATTATTTTATCTTCAGCTACTACTAAACCAGTACTAAGAGTATTATTATTTCGAGAATTATTAGATATTGTTTGATGCCAAATTTCGAGAAAATTATCTCTCGATACTTGTAAATTAACCGGAGCATTTAACTGAGATTTGATAATTGATTCTGTAACAGACTGAGCGTTGACGCTACCATTACTAATGCAAAAATCTAATTCAACATTGTTAAGAAGTTGGGGTATTTTTCCGATGTCAGCTTTTAGATTACTGGGAATAGCTAACAGCAATAACCTCAAGCCGTATTTACCATTTTTCAACTTTGGTAAAATCTCACCTAAATGCTGCGTTTGGTTAATAACTTCAATTTTAGCAAATGGTTCGGGTGAATTACTCTCAAAATTAAGAACATTGACACCGCTATTAGATTGTTGGATGCTGTGATAATTTTGGGGTTGAATTCCTGTAGCTGTCCCGATTAAAGCGCGAATAGTACCACCGTGGCTGACAATTAAAACAGTTTTACCTTGATGAAGCGGTAATATTTCTTGCCAAAATGCTCGTGCTTTTTCGTAAAGTTCTAAAACAGGCTTTGTTTTTGTTTTGATTAAAGTTTGTCCGTTTGATTCAATTTTTTCTGTAATAAATTCGTGGGGAGCTTCTTCCCAAATCCGATATTCTTCAGCAAATTCTTCACGGACATATTTATAATATAAACCTTGCCATCCGGGTAAATCAACTTCTTTTAAATTTGAGTTTAATTTGAGCTTTGAAATTAGTTTTGTATGATAATTATTAGCTTTAATAATTTCCCTTGCAGTTTCCTGAGTTCGCTTTAAGGGGCTAGTATAAATAGCATCAAAATCGATTTTACTTAAAGCTATCCCAGTTTTAAGAGCTTGCTGTTTTCCTTTTTCTATAAGTACAGATTCATCAGAACAACCTTGATAGCGTTGTTGTTCGTTATAACTACTTCTTCCATGACGTACAAGAATTACTCGGGTTTGATTAAAATTATTATTAATCATTGGTAATTG
>CAKZYM010000860.1 GCA_937884685.1 uncultured Calothrix sp. | reverse complement strand
GCTTAATAAGCAATTTGATTATGTTACTTTAAGGCGTTGCTGTTAGCGCAGCGTGGCACTAGCCATATTGAAATATGAATTTACTTTTATCAATTCAATATAGTAAAGCCTCCTAAATCCCCATAAGTTGGCAGCCCTAACCGCAGATATTGGGAAAAACCATCCAGAGAAATATTGGCGTTGCTGAATTGAAGTATGAATTTATTTTTATCAAATTTACTAGCCCCCTAAATCCCCCAAAATTGGGGGACTTTAAATTATTTTTCTCCCCCAGAATTGGGGGCTGGGGGGCAAATTATACCTTTATTCAGCAACGCCGAAATATTTAGCCATGAGAGCCGATTGACAGGTCAGAATCCCAAAGCAACCAAAGCAATATTAAAAGGAGTAATGCAAGCTCAGCAGGGATGCGGTAATTTCGATTCTACACATTTCCAAATTCAATGCCAAACCAAATCAAACTGGTATAATTAGTACAGATAAACTACTATATTTTGTTATTCACAAACCTTAATTCATTCGGTTATTGTAAAGCAAAATAAGATTGCATGGTGTTGAAGGAGTGAAGGTTATGTATAATCAGGCTGCAAGGTTGACTCGCAATCAAGTTCAACGTTTGTTAAGTGGGTTTATGCTCTGCTTGACCTTGAGTTTGACAGTTGCTTGTCAGCAAACTGATAAAAAATCATCTAATAATTCTCAAGAAGAAACGGTTCAATCTGCCAATCCCAAAAATAGTCAAGGTATTCCAGCAATACCACAAAGAAGACCGGGGGAAGTCACGGTAAATCTACCAACACCTTTCCCTTCAGTGGAACCACAAGCAACTCCACCAAATTCTGTTGCTACGGTACCGCAAAATCCTTCAGTACCTCAAACCCAGGTTCAGAAGGAACCTGAAAATTCTATTCCCAAAGCTCTAACTGAAAAGCTTTCTCCTCAAGCTGCTAATCGACAAAATATCCCCGAAGCACAACCCCAACTAGAGAATCGTACTACACCGAGTTCTCCTAAACCAGTTGTTCAAGCTTTGAGAAAAGCTGCTAAAGACCCCGGTAGAAAAATTGCTGCTGCTAGCAATACAAATGTATATCGAAGTCGTAGATTAGGTGTTAATTTTAAGTATCCTAAAGGCTTTGTAATTAAAGAACCACAGGATAATTCCAATTCATCTTCATCAAACGTTCTGGAACTATGGAGTCTTAAAGATTATCAAGCAATTGAATCTGGAAAATTTCAAAACACGTTTACCCCAGGGAATATGAGTATTTCTGTAGAGAATAATCCTCAAGGTTTATCTTTGGTTCAATGGGTAACTAGCAATGATGAACTCGGAGATATCATTCCAGAAAGCTACGATACTCATATTGTTGCTGGACAGGAAGCGATGTCTTTTCGTACTGATGGTTTATATAATTTCCAAAATCTAGTATTACCTAGTAGTGACCGTAAAAAGGTAATTCTAATTAGTTTTGCTCAGGGTGATAGGAGTTATCAACAGGTATTTGAGCAAGTCGTTTCTACTTTACAAGTGAATTAGGGAATTAGTAATGGGTAATGGGTAATGGGTAATGGGTAATTATTTAAACAATACCTCTTACCTTTTATCTTTAATTAGGTATTATCTTTGATAATTACAAGAAGTCCTTATATAGACTGAAGAAGAGGAATAGATATAGAAAGGACAAATTATTCCGAAGTACCTATTAACTGCTACCTATTACCTATTACCTATTACCCATTACCTAACAATATATGGTGAATCAATTGCTGATACTTTCCCGATTAAGACTAATGTTTGATAAACCATTACTGCTACTTCTGCACGGGTCGCTGATTGGTTGGGGTTAAGTTTTTCTACTTTAGGATAATTGACGATAAGTCTATTTTGAGTGGCTGCTGTTACTTCGTCTACAGCATAGTTAGGAATTTTATTGCTGTCCTGATATATATTCAAGTCTACTTCTATTTCATTTGTTAATCCCAATCCGTTTACTAGGGAAACAATAACTTGTATCCGAGGAATATTTTGGTTGGGAAGAAATTTTCTACCTGGGTACCCGGAGATTAATTTACTCTGATATGCTTGTTGAATTACTTGATAGCCCCAATGGTTTTCCTTGATATCCTCAAATTGAATCGGTTCGCGCAAAGCATTGGGGTTAAAGGCTTGTACCATTAATGAAGCATATTGCGATCGCGTGATTGTTGCATCTGGTCTAAAGGTTCGGTTGGGAAATCCTTTGACTATGCCTAATTGAATTAATTCTTGTATAAAATTAGCCGCCCAATGACCGTCAACGTCAGTTAATTTCCTTACTTTGAGTTGCGGTTTTACTTCTGGATTAGCTTCAATGTTTGAATTTTGTTCTAGTTCTGTTTCTAATTCCGGTTCTAGTTCTGGTTTTAGTTCTGGTTCTGGTTCTGGGTCAGCAAAAAACTGTATTTTCCCGTTTACAGATTGCAATTCTACTTGATTATCAACAGAAATCAATTTGTTGATGCTAGCATTTTGGATATCAAATTGAGCATTATCGCGAAAAATATTATTTCCCGGACTCCTATTGTTACCAATATCGGGTAATGCATTTGCAACGACAGTTAAACCGTCCTGAGTGTTATTTTCACAAACATTTTCCCGCAAAAATGGACGAGCATCACCTGATACAACCACTCCAGAATGATTATCGTAAATTTTGTTATCTACAATTTTGCTGGTAGCACTATCCCCAATGGATATACCAAAACCTGTTTGGAAACAGCTATTACCCCTGATTTCACCTTGGGAGTTTCTGGTAATTGAAATACCGTTTGCAGAATTTTGAGTAAATATATTGTCTTTGATTACCGGATTCGCATTACCAGTAATCAAAACTCCTTCACGCTGAGAATTAATAAAAGTGCAATTTGCAACAGTAGGTGAAGATGATTCAATCCAAACAGCAGTACCGCGACTAGCTGAATTTGTTACAGTTATTCCTTGCAGTTTAACGCCGCTATTTAATACAAAAGTAACATTCTGACTACCAAATATACGGCTGAAATGTCTACCGCTACCATTAATTACAATACCGCTTCCTTTGTCTTGTTCGTTACCTATAATTGTGACCCCAAACGGAATTACTAAAGGAAATATTTCTCCGTTGCTAGCATCGTAATTATCCGCTACAAGCTGAATTTTTGTCCCAGATGCAGATTGTTTGAGAGCTTGAGTAATCGTTTTTAACGGTGCTTGTTGGCTACCGGAATTACTATCGCTACCGATAGTCGGATTCACGTAAATTAATTTCAGCATATTAATACTTTTTTACTGACGTTGAAATACTACCGCGAAAAATCTCAGTATGTAGGTAGCGTTGATAGCATAAGTTAAATAAAAGAGACGTAGTTTTATCGTCTTAAGTTTGGTATTTATTAAAGCTTGACTAACAAAAATACCGATTACACAACTAAATATTCTGGAAGACCGTTGATTGATGTCTATCTATTCAACATTGAATCTTGCACCATTCGAGTAGAAGCCCAAATACACCCGGTCTCTTCTGATTTCACAAGGAAATGATAACGCTTTCACCACTATAAATTGGATTTCTGTCAGCGATACAAGATGTCAGTTCAATTAAACTTTTTCTACAGACTTTGCAATACTAACTATCTTGATTTCGGACATCTGAATTAGGGTCGCAACTATCACTGACTTTGTTAGCGTTTTGAATTAATTGCTTAATTGAATCACCCACTTGTGGAAGAATCAGTACGCTACCAAATAAAATCATTAAAATTGTCAAAAAACGGCCCAATTCAGAATTAGGAGTAACATCACCGAATCCCACAGTTGTAATAGTGACTATAGAGAAATAAACTGTATCAATAAAGCTACTAAATAGTTCGTTTTTTGGATATTCAACCTGATAAATGAGACCTGAAAATATAAATATAATCGCAATAAATGTATATAAAAGTCTTGAAAATATCAACGTTTCATCTGGAATACGAATAAAAAGAAACTGTTTTTGTATAAATCTGAGCAATCTTAAAATCCTTAGCCACCCTAACCAATAAAGAAATATAGGATTAATCGCTGCTAAAGAATATGGCAAAATTGCAATTAAATCTAAAATTAGGTAATAGGTATTTTCATCTTTAATGGTACTATTTACAATCCATAAATAAAAACGAAAGTGATATTCAACTACGAAAATTAATAATATTGTAATATCAATAACGTCAATTATCAAGTTTATACTATCAGTAATCTGATAAGTTTCTGCGACTAAAATCCCCGACCATATAATAATTAACGCTGTGATTACACGATTAATTGTTCTTGCAATTGGTTCACCTATATCATTCAGAAAATAATTAATATTTTCTCTGTTGAACTGCATATGTATTAGTTCCTACTTGTATCTATTTTGCAGAAATACCGGAACAAAAATAAAGCATAAAATAGACTATTTTTCAGTGACAATCATATTTTGAAGATAATTTTATACTTTAATATTGATTGACGACAAGCTAGTTCAATACATATTCCGATATATGAGCAAGATTATTGTAATTATGGATTTTATTAATTAAAAGAGCGAATAGAGGAAAAATATAATGACAGTACTTACTACATCAATTTTGTTCCACATAACTTACAAAACTTAGCATCTTCATCATGTAAATCTAAACCGCATCCAGAACAAATTGTTTCTACTTCATTTGCAGTTTTTATTATTCGCTTAATCAAATCACCTATTTGCCAGGGAATTAGTGCAATACCTGTTAAAATCATCAAAACTGTTAAAAGACGACCCATTTCTGAAACTGGAGTCACATCACCAAAACCAACAGTTGTCATTGTGACAATGGCAAAATACATTGCATCTACAAAAGTAGTAAAAACCTCTGGATTAACCGGGTGTTCTACTTGATAAATTAAGCCTGAGTAGACAAATATAATTGCGAATAAAGTAAATAGTATTTGTGTAAAAATGGCTCCGTCTTCGGTAGTAATATTACCGAACAAGAATTTTCTATCAATAAATCTAATTAATCGCAAAATTCGGAACCATCGTAATAAACGAATATAGCCCAAATCAATGGCTCCCATAAAGAAAGGCAAAATTGCGATTAAATCAATAATAGAATAAATACTAAAAATATACTGGATGCGATTTTTAGCACTCCATAATCTTAATAAATATTCTACTGCGAAAATATTTAAAATTAAAACATCAATAGCATTGAGAACTAAATAAATTGATTTAGGAATATAGTACGTTTCTGCAACAAATATACTTGATGACAACATCACCAAAATAACAATAGTCAGATTGATTACCTTTCCTAATGGTGTTTGCAAGTCTTTTAAATAAAATGCTGTATTTTCTCTAGTGATTGACATAGCAAACTAAGTTTTAATTTACAAAACACTACTCATATTTTAATTCTATTGATATTAGATGCAACACAATATTAGCGAGTAAGATGCTCTCTGATAGTCATTTATATTTATATTTATATTTATATTTACATTCAAGATTTAGCCTAGAAACTAATTCGATAATAATTAGTGAAAATATAGTATGTATTTATACGCAAAATATTGACAGCAATCTGCTGGTTGAGTTATACCCTTATGTAATCCTTTTTCCTTGAAAATATATAATATCTTTTAAATATGTCAAAAATTATTGGTTTAGATAATCTAACGGTAGAAGATGTTAATAAAGAGCTAGCTAATGGTGCGAGATTTGTAGTTTTTCTCTACTGCTTTTCTTTAGTTATAGTTACTTTTAAGCGTAGTTCTAATATCCACTTTATTAAAGCTGGTGAAAGTACCCTTAAACATAGTATTAAATTTACTTTAATATCAGTCCTGTTAGGCTGGTGGGGAATACCCTGGGGAATAATTTACACAATTCAAGCACTTATAACTAACTTCCAAGGTGGAAGAGACATGACCGAACAAGTAATGTCTGCTTTGAGACAAGAACCTGGGAATGGGTAATGGGTAATGGGTAATAGGTAATGGGTAATGGGTAATTGGTAATAGGTAATAGGTAATAGGAATAGGTAATTTGAATATACGAATAAATAATAAGTAATTAATAATAAATAATTAATAAT
>CAKZYM010000859.1 GCA_937884685.1 uncultured Calothrix sp. | reverse complement strand
TAGAAGTGATTCAGAAATAAAACCGGATTCCTATATCAAACAGAAACAGAAATATGTTGATGTCACCGATGTATCAGTATAATCTCTGAGATATGATATCTGAGATATAAATGGGAACCATTGATGGCACACAAGCATCATTTGACAAAGTCAAAACCAAAATGCGCTTAAAAGCATTGATTGAAAAAAGTTTGGGTGTCATCAAAGCCAAGTTTCCGGCAATTAACACAGGATTTATGAACATCAAGCAAATTTTTGTCTCCAGGATTCCCCATATTATTGCTTTGAGTATCGCATCCATAACAACTTTAGGTATCACAATCCCTTCTTCTGATGCACAAACCGCAATTCTTACTGCCAAAAACTCCACTAGCGAGATTAATCTTCGTTTAGCACCCACAATCAAATCTGACACTGTTGATTATGGTAAACCTGGCGATCGCATTATAATCCGCAATCAAACACAAGGTACAGGTGGTTATACTTGGTATTTTGTCCAGTTAGAAGAATCTGGTGTTACAGGTTGGGTAAGAGGAGACTTGATTGCTAAGCTAAGCGGCGACAAAAATACTCAGGCTAGGAATAATGTTACTCCTGCTGCATATGAAGATTACTATTCACAAAATAGGAAATTAGCTAAAAACTCAATTAGGAGAGAAAGTATACCAATAATTATACAAACGGAAGCGAATAGTTACAGAAGCAATCAACCATCCCAACAAGCTTACCTACCAAAGAAAACATACACGCCGGAAGAAATTAATTACTTTCTAGAAATTGCGCTTGGTACTGAATATTCAGCAAGTTCTAGTATTATCAGAAAATGGCAGGGAGATATGAGAATAAAAGTCATAGGTTCCCCGACATCTGAAGACCTTAAAACTTTAGGAACTGTAATTAATGAAATCAATAATTTGACATCTGACATCAACTTAAAGATAGTTGAGAGCAAACCAAATGTGAAAATTCACTTTGTTCCCGTATCTGAGTTTAAGCGATACGAACCAAACTATCAACCAGGAAATGATGGTTATGCCTGGATTAATTGGAATCAAAATAATGTCATATATAGTTCTAATATTTTAATCGCCACATCTGGAATTAATCAGAAAGAACGCTCCCACTTAATTAGAGAAGAGTTAACCCAATCTTTAGGGCTTATGAGGGATTCTTTTAAATACAAAAATAGTATTTTCTATCAACCTTGGACTGATACTAACCAATATTCTCAACTCGATAAAACGGTTATACAAATACTTTATAGACCAGAAATTCGTCCTGGAATGAATAAATTAGAAGTTATACCAATTCTTTATGAAGCTGCGCTAAATAAAGCTTCAAGAATAAAGTTATAAGATGTTAAAGAAGCAATCATTTCTGGAGTAATAGTTTTCAATACTTCAGCTAACTTTTGACGTAGTTGGTCAAGATTTTTACAATTCTCCCATTGAAGTTTACTTTTAAGAAACTCCCAAAATCTTACCCTTCGGGAAGGCTTCGCCAACAATAGGGTTTAATTCGGGAGAATGAGGAGGTTGAAAAATAGGTATAATATTTTCTGGGCAATCAAGAGTTTTGATTGTCTGAAATGAGCCTTGGTCAAATTGAATAACTGCAACTGATTCACCAATATCATCTGAAAGTAACTCTAGAAATTTTTGGAAACAATCACCATCAAGATGAGAGAACTCGTAGAAGAAACTGTAACCAGTTAGAGGCTCTACTACACCATACAAGTCAAAATTATCACGTTTCCATTGGTTCAAACCAATTGGTTTTACTCCTCGATTGGTAATTAATCGTCCTGGAATTGTCTTTAGCCCTAAGCGGGTTTGTGGAAGTTTGGGTAATGATGAGAATCAAGATGTACGTTAATCGTTGTTGAAGATTTATATTTTTTCTAAATTATCGATACAACCATAAATAAAGGGAGACGTAGCAGTGCTACGTCTCTACATCAGTTATTGGTTTTTTACGAATGATTTTATTTTTATTCCCTATTTAAATTTTATAAGGTTCAAATTCATTATCCAAATCAACAGCAGTTAAAGCAGTTGTTAATCCACTTAGGGTTTTCCAAGCAATTATCACGACTATATCTAAAACCTCTCGACGAGAAAATCCTTGTTTGATAAATTCGCTGACTTCCGGTTCAGGAACATAACCTTGAGCATCATAAAGTTTGATAGCGAAAATTCTCAAAGCTTCAAAACGCGGATTTTCGACGGAACGTCCTTCACGGATAGCTGCGACAATTTCGTTTTCTATCGGTGCTACTGTGTCAGCTACATTAGAATGTGCTGCAATACAATATTTACATTTCTGATGCTCGCTGATTACTAAAGCCACAAAATTCAATTCCTCTGGTGATAATCCACCGTTTTTTGTGGCAATATCCCATAATCCTAAATAAGAATGAGCTAGTGCTGGAGATTCTGCCATAATTTGGATTAAATTCGGTATAAATCCCATTTTTTGCTGCATTCCTTCCATTACTTGACGAGAAGCTTCCGGAGCAGTTTCAGGATTATGAATTGGAAATCCAGTTGCTGTAATGTTTTGAGTTGCGGTCATTATTTTGTTAACTCTTGTTGATTAAATTGGTCTATCAAAGGAATTGCATAAGTTTGAGTCCGGTACATCCAATAGTTGAGGTAGGAGAATAAAAGTAAAATACCCATACCGGAAAAAATTACTACTATTCTTAAAGGAACAATTAGCAGCGAAGCGATTAACTCAACTAAGATTAATCCTATCAGAACCCGAGCAATTGTCTGACGATGCAGTTGAGAACAGATTATCGCTCCGATAGGTGCCCCTACTACCACTATCGGAATAGCTGCTAGCCAATAAGAAAATACCGGTTCGGTGAAATCCTGAATTACAAAGGTTTGATAAGCGAATCCAGCTACAGCATTAATTGCCATGATAATAACCGAAGTTGGAGTGGCAATTTTTTCGCTGACGCGGAATAGTAATACCATTACAGCAAAAACGAAAATGTCAATTCCATTACCAACTAAACCGCTAACCATTCCTCCGAATAGTCCGACGGTGAGTAGAATTAATTTTTCTCGGATAGTCCAAATGGGAATTGATGAATGATATGGTCTCCAACCTTGATTAATTGCGAATAGGGTAATAGCAAGGCTAGTAAGAATTAACGTAAAGTAGATTTTGATAGCATCGGGAGGAATAAGCGGAGCAATCCATTTTAATCCCAACCAAACACCGATGATTCCCGACAAGCTCGTCCATAATATGACACGTTTTTCAATTTTTATACCACTAATATAAATTGCTAACGCAGCTGCACTCATCCCCACACTTTGAATAGCTAGAGAAAAGATTTTGGCATCATGGGGATTTATTTGTAAGAGTTTAGTAAATACCGGGAAAGCAACCGCTCCCCCTCCCAAACTAGTTGCTCCAGCAATTATCGAACCGAAGAGCATAGTTAAAGAAATTTCCCAGTGATTGCTGATATAGGTAAAAGCTTCCCGAAAACCGAGTACCATCAGCCAGATTGTCCATACCGCTAAAGCTATAGGAATAGGAATTAATTTTGGTGAAAATCGCATTGTATTTAATTTAGATTCAAGTCGAAAGATATTGATAAAACCCTCTGTGTCCTCTGCGATTAAATATATTAAACCCTCACAAGTTATGTAATTAGGTCGTGAAAGATTATAAATGATAAAACCCTTCTAGAGCGCTGAGAACACAGAGATAAGAGTTAAGGAGAGAAAATAATTAAGAGTAAGTGCTTGTAGGTAGGGTTAAGCAAAGCGCAACCCAACAATTATTAGCAGCTAGGGAGCAAGATATTTCAACTAGGAAGATTAATTGAAATACTTACTACTCCCTACTTACTACTCCCTACTTGCTACTTACTACTTACTACTTGCTACTTAAATTTAGTATTCCAAATCAAGGAATGGTGTGACAAATG
>CAKZYM010000858.1 GCA_937884685.1 uncultured Calothrix sp. | reverse complement strand
CTCTACCACCCCCCTCAAATTAATAACTCCCAATCTAAAATCTAAAATCTAAAATCTAAAATCTAAAATCTATAATCTAAAATCTAAAATCTAAAATCTAAAATCTAAAATTCCTAACTCTTAACTGTTCCTCTGGGTTATGCTATTTTTCTTTTAGAATAGGTAAAATCCAAAGAGAACAACTATGTGATGTCTAGGGAAGGTAGTTAATGGCGCTCAAATTAAAAGTTTCTAATATGAAGTGCAGCGATTGCGCTGGCAAGATTAGCGAAGCGATAAAGGTTATGGAGCCTAACGCTAAAGTTGAAACGGATGTGGATTCCAAGGCTGTTACCATCGATTCTGGTGCTTCCCCTGAATCTATAAAGCAAGCGATTGTTGCTGCTGGCTATCATGTTGAAGATTATCAGTAAACGTGATAATGGTAGTGAGTTGATAACTGCATTTTGAAGTAAAAGAAGACTTCTAAACTCCCCCTATGGATAGGGCATAGCGGTCAATCTTTAATTTACAGAACTTACGCAAAAATGTCTCATAACCCGGTTTCTTCACAGTTCGCTTGCTATATGGAAGCGATTTGAGCAGGAATCGGGTTTCTGTATTTCAATAACTGCTGGAGGGTTATGTCTAATCTCAAGGTATATTTGCTTAAGTAAATTCCGCAGCTTCAAAATATTACTTAAGTAAATATACGATTAAAAATAAATCCTTTGTTAAGTAATTTTTTGAATTTTTCTATACCTTAATAAAAACACTTAAAAATACTTTTACATATTTTCTTAAGATTTGTAAAGTTGAATTTTTAGGAAAACATTAAATTTTTATAGGTAAGCTTGATATGTCGGTTAGAAAATAATGGCGAAATCCCGTACATGTTTTTGAAACGATTAGTTAACAATATGAAAATTACCGAGAAAATACTGATTTATGGAACTTTTTTTCTTACTATACTCTCCATAGAATTGGACAAGTATTGAAAATGACTTAATTGATGGAAATTACTGCTCAATTTAAAGGCTTATCTTGATGTTTCCGTAATTTCACTGTTTAAAATATATGCATTTAAGCAGAAATTAGGTATCAGGAATATTAGTTCTAAAGATTGTAGTTAAAGTTGCAGATGTAATAAAAAAAGGAAAATACTTTGAGTTTGTTCGCAAAACTAACAGGGTGGAAGCGATATGAGGGGTTATACCCCCTTGGCACAAATGTATTTACAGCGAGTAAAAATTAGAAACTTCAACACATTTAATTGAAGTTCTATCCTATATCTTCTTACTATCACTTAGTGAAAATAATTATTGATTTGAATAGCCCTAAATTAGATTTGGTTTGAGCAAATGGCTTTATTGTCATGTTGAAATCATAATTAATAATTTACGACAGCTAAACGTTAATTATCATAGTTTTTTCCAGACTGATAAAAGAGGATTGCTAAGTAAAAAACAATAACCAAAGAAAATACCATGAACATTTCCATTTTGGTTTTTGGAAATGATGAATTCCTAGCCACACTACCAACTCAAATCATCGGTGCTGACGCTAAAAGCATCGAAGCAACAACTGACTTGCAAATGGCAGTGTCGCGTATTTTGCTTGACCCTCCAGATGTAATTCTTGTGCAGTCAACTCAGAATGACAGTATGCAACTTTGCTGTTGGTTGAAAGAACAAACAAAACTTTCTTGGATTTACTGCATTCTTTTGGAAGATAGTCCCGAGCTAATTGCTGATAGAAAAAACCAAGGTTGGGAATGGGAGCTAGAGATGACTTCCAAAGCCTTGGGACTTGGTGCTGATGCCTATATTTGGTACGGAGATACTCAAGATTCTGAGTCTATTCGACAAAGAAAGACAGACTCTGTTTCAGTGCAAATGAATGCTAGCCATCGCTTGCTGCTTTCGCAATTGACTGTAGCCTTTCGTAAAGCCCACAAATATCGCGATTTGATGCAAACCAACGATTTGTTGTCAACTATTGCTTTGTCCGATTCTCTGACACAATTAAATAATCGTCGTGCCCTAGAATGGGATTTACCGAGACAAATTCAGAAAGCTCGCGAAAATGGTCATCCTCTAAGCTTGATAATATTAGATGTAGATTATTTCAAAAAAGTTAACGATAATTACGGGCATCTAGTTGGAGATAGACTATTAAAATTATTATCTGAACGCATACGTACCAAATTGCGGTCTCAAGATACTGCTTTTCGCTACGGTGGGGAAGAATTTGTGATTATTTTGAGTCAAACAACTGCTGAAGAAGCTCGTGTTGTAGCTCAACGTCTCAATAGCGTTGTAAAAGATAGTCTCTTTGAAATTGACAGCACATTGAGTATAGATGTGACTATTAGTTTGGGAAGCACTTGTTTACTTTCAAGTGATGATGACGAAGGATTAAGTTTGCTGCACCGTGCGGATACTTTGTTGTTACAGGCTAAATCCGAAGGAAGAAACCGCGTAATTAGTAGCGAAAATGTGGCTTTAAACAATAAATACCTTCCCAATCCGACAAATAACGTTTTGCTAAATGAAGTTAGTTTTAACAGCAAAACCCAAAGTGCTAAATATATTAGCCAAAACCGTGTATTAGAACTATCTCATATAAAAATAGCGGCCGGATAGATTAAAGAATCGCAAGCAATGATTTAATTTTGATGCAGGAAAATATTTCAACGGGGGAGGAGAGATAAGAGAGAAGAATAAATATGAGTCAAGAATATTTTTTATGAAATATCCCGGATTATTGTATCAGCAACAATAATTATCAATTCAGTCATAGATTATCTAGCAATTATTTAAACACTAACAATTAATTAGGAAAAAAGAAACTAGGGCTATCTGCAAGAATATAAATTCTCTTCAAAGCCTTATTCTTTCCTACTTTTTGTTCCCTATTCCCTACTTCCCCGTCCTAGTTAATAATTTCAAGGCTGACTAGCTTAATTCAGTGCATACTATTAATTTAACCTCGGCTAAATTTCTAACTTCTATTATTTTTTATCGCAATTATTATTCTAATTATGGGTTCCTAATTCCCAATCTCAAATCACCAATTACTGATTACTAACCACTAACTCCTTATTCCCCATTCCCTGTTCTATCAAAATATCTTGACATTCTTTGACTGTTGCACGCTCTCGCATAGAATCAACTAAAGCTTCATATGCAGACCAGTTATTTTCTAAAAGTGTTTTGGCTTGGAGAACGCTAAAACGTTGTTTTTGATTGCAAAGAGACTCGGAACAACCTAACGACTTTAAAACTCCCATCAATTTACTTTTATCATCCACACCACCAGAAGCATTATCATAAACAAGATTTTCTGCTGCAATACCAGCCATCCAAATCGCATAGTAACGCTCTAAAGTTTGAGTTGTAATCGCACCCTTTTCAAACTGAGAAAACAATTCAACATCATCAAAGGTCACACCAGCAAATCCCTTTTGTTTTTGCTTGAATGCTTCCCAAGCGCTCAAAGTATATCCCGTCACCGGAACATCTAAAGCATAAGCCACAAGGAAATGTCCTGCTTCATGATGAAGAATGCGTTCCCTATATTCCTTGGAAAACCCACCAATCAAATCTAAAAATAAAGTTCCTCCCCTACCTTCAAAACTCCAAGAGTCAAATGTCGCTATCCCCAAAATCACAAAAGTAGCTACAGCTGGAACCGCAGAGGATACATTAATTAAAGGTCCGAGCAGCACTGTAACGGTGATCAAAAATATTGATATCGCAACTAAATTTAAAGTTGTTTTATTCATTTTATTTTTTACAAAATGCTTAACCTATCTTAATTATGTTACAGGAATAGGGAATAGTGAAGAGTTAAGAGTTAAGAGTTAGGAGTTAGGAGTTAGGAGTTATGAGTTAGGAGTTATGAGTTAATAATTCTTCTCCTTGTCTCCCCCTCTACCCTCTCTTCCCCCTCTACCCCCTCTGCTCCCTC
>CAKZYM010000857.1 GCA_937884685.1 uncultured Calothrix sp. | reverse complement strand
ACTTATGGTGAATCTTTCATAGAGCAGAGCTTATTTCCGGAAGAAAATTATATTAATTTTGCAGCAAGAGCTTCAACTGGTTTAAAAATCTGTTATCTGAACGGCGAAATTATACATAAGCTAATAGTCAAATACCCCCAAATACGAGAGCATTTGCGGCAACGTGCTGAATTTTGGGATATGTTGCTATCCTGTCGTCAGAATTCTCAGATACCACGAATTTCTTCTACAGAAAAAATATTTAAAGCTTTATGTTTATTTGAGCGTTGTAATATCGAACCTGGAGAAAGTACTAACAAGCTATTTAAGGATAATCAACTGCTGCTGTTGCGACGAGGACAGCTAAAAAATGCAGCAAACAGAACTTTAACAGCAGGAAATATTTATACAGATACAGATATAGATGGAAAATGGGAAGTAACGCAACCAACTATAGCTTATAGTGTCAAAAGCGATAATTTGCCCCAAGCCCTTGAAGAATGGGAAGATTTGCGAAGCTTGATTAGTCCGTCAGAGCAAATCCCATCACGAAAGCTTAGTTCAAAAAAGCATAATAGTAATAAAGCATTTCCTAAAACCGGGGGTATTGCTAGCAATAGCAAAGTAATTCCATTTCCTTCTCCTCCAAATCAAAAACAAAGAGCAAAACCATTATTTCCTACTCCTAAAACTAAGGCTAAACACCTTTGGCAGCGATTATTCAAGCAATATCCTTTTTACGCACAGCAAAGCGCTTCTGACTGCGGCTGTGCTTGTTTGGTAATGATTGCTAGACATTGGGGTAAGAGACTTGCTGTCAATCGCGTGCGGGATATTGCCAACGTTAGCCGTAGTGGTGCATCTTTACGGAGTTTAGCTGCTGCTGCTGAAAATATCGGCTTTGCTAGCAAACCCGTGAAAGCTAGTTTTGATAAATTAATGCAGCAGTCTTTACCTGCTATCGTTCATTGGGAAGGAAAGCATTATATTGTTGTCTACGAAATTACTTCAAAACACGTTATAGTTTGCGACCCAGCCATTGGACAGCGCAAAATCAGCTATGGTGAATTTAATGATAAGTGGACTGGTTATGCGCTACTATTACAACCCACCGTTGGCTTAAAAGAAGTTAAAGAAGAAACTTCAGGTGTTTGGAGATTTTATGAACTAGTTAAACCTCATTCTTGGGTTTTATTTGAAGTCTTCATGGCTTCGATATTGCTACAAATTTTTGGATTGATAACACCACTATTTACGCAGCTTTTACTAGATAAAGTAATTGTTCAGGGTAGTTTATCGACTTTAAATGCTGTCGGTTTAGGGTTATTGATTTTTGGTTTCTTCAGCATTGCAGTTAACGCAGTGCGCCAATATTTGCTATTTCACACAGCCAACCGTATTAGTGTTGCGATGCTGGTAGGTTTTCTTAAACATACTTTTAGCTTACCTCTGTCTTATTTTGAATCGCGCTTCGTTGGAGATATAACTTCCAGAATTGAAGAAAATGAAAAGATTCAGAGTTTTCTAACCGGGGAAACACTTTCAATTATTCTGGATTTAATTACTATAGTTGTTTATCTCGCCGTAATGTTTTGGTACAACTGGCAGCTGACTCTATTAACGCTGTTGATTGTACCACCGTTTTTTATCCTGGCTTTTGCAAGTACAAGTATTTTGCGACGCATGTCCAGGGAGATTTTCAATGCAGGAGCGGAGCAAAATAGCTATTTAATTCAGTCGCTTACAGGTATTCGTTCCGTGCGAAGTATGGCTATAGAGCATACAGTGAGGTGGCGTTGGGAAGAACTATTAAATGATTTAATTAAGAAAAGCTTCCGAGCGCAGATTATTGGTACTCGCTTGCAGATTGCTAGCGGTAGTATCGACACCATTATGACTACAGGATTGCTCTGGTATGGCGCTTATTTGGTGATTAATCAGCAATTAACCATCGGACAATTGATTGCTTTCAATATGTTGATGGGAAATGTTATCAGTCCTTTTAAGCGACTTTCAGGAGTATGGAATGAATTCCAAGAAATTATGATTTCTACCGAGCGAATTAATGATGTCTTGGAAGCAGAACCAGAAGAAAATTTACTCGCATCCCCCCGCAGACATATATCTGATTTGGATGGACGGATTCGATTTGAGAATGTGACATTCCGCTATCACCCAGAAAGTGAAATTAATGTACTAGAGAATCTGAACTTTGAGATTAAGCCAGAACAAATGGTAGCAGTAGTTGGACGTAGCGGTTCCGGAAAGACTACGCTGTCAAAGCTGATTTTAGGTTTATATCCTCCCACAGATGGCAAGGTTATTATTGACGGTCACGATGTATCTAAAATTTCTTTAAAATCTCTCCGTAAGCAAATAGGTGTAGTAGATCAGGATAACTTCTTATTCGGCGGAACTATCCGAGAAAACATAAGTGTCGCTCACCCCGAAGCAACTCTGGAAGAAATTGTCGAAGCAGCGCATTTAGCCGGAGCAAATGAATTTATACAGCAGTTACCGATGGGTTACGAAAATCAAATCGGTGAAGGTGGTGGAATGCTATCCGGAGGACAGCGACAGCGTTTAGTTATAGCTCGTGCTTTATTAGGTAATCCTCAATTGTTAATTTTCGATGAAGCGACCAGTAGTTTGGATGCTGAAACAGAGCGGGTAATTCAAAACAATTTGAAGACAATTCTTAAAGGACGTACCAGTTTAATTATTGCTCACCGTTTATCTACAGTACGTAACGCCGATTTAATCTTAGTTTTAGACAAAGGTCTATTGGTAGAAAGCGGTACCCATGATGAATTAATTGCTAAGAAAGGCCATTATTACTATCTCAACCAGCAGCAATTAGCTCAAGCTGGATAAAGGGGATTGGGAATTGGGAATTGGGAATCGGGGATTGGGAATTAGAGAGACAATCCAAAATCCAAAATCTAAAATCCAAAATTTATAACTGTTCACTGATAACTGATAACTGATTATGCCTTACTCAGAACACAATTCATCGTCTCTAGCGAGGAAGGATGAATATCAAGATTACAATCCACCTCCTAATGAGGAATATAAATCGGATAAATCGTCCCAAGAGATTATCGAGGACTCCGAAAATCTGTTTTACGGTACCGAAGAGCTTTTAGATGCTCTACCAAAAGTTTGGAGTCGCTCTTTACTCTATGTTTTAGTCGGTTTTGTTGCTGTCGGTGTACCTTGGTCAATGGTTTCTACAATTGATGAAACTGGTAGTGCTAGGGGAAAAATTGAACCTTTGGGAGCGGTTCGTAAGCTAGACAGTATAAGTGGAGGTAAAGTCGCGACTGTCAAAGTCAAGGAAGGAGACAAGGTAAGAGCCGGACAAATTATTTTAGAGTTAGATAATAATTCTTTAAAACCAGAGTTAGAACGGACTAAAGAAAAGCTCGCAGGTCTGGAGAATCAGGTATCGCAATTTGAAATGCTTAAAAAGCAGATAGAGTTGACCGCTACTACTCAAGAACAGCAAAACCAATCTCAAGCTTTAGAAAAAAAAGCTCAGGTTAATCAAGCTATTCAAAATCTCAATGCGAAACAAAGCACTTATAAATTAGAAAAGTTAGAAAAACAAGCATTAGTAAATCAAGCAAAGCAGCAAATTTCTACTTTTATCAACGAACGTAAATCAGCAACAGCTCGTTTAGAAATAGATAAAAATCAAGTTGGTCGCTTTAGTAAGCTTGTAGAAGCTGGTGCAGTTTCTGATGCTCAAGTTGATAGTCTCAGAAAAGAACAACAGGAAAGCGAGCGACTTTATAAAAAAGCAGACTCTGATATCGAACAAGCTCAATTGCGTTTAGCTGAAGAAACAAGCCGCTATCAAGCTACAGTGAATCAGTTAGAATCTGATATTGAACAAGCCAAGTTGCGATTAGCAGAGCAAAATAGTAGTTATCAAACTACTGTAAATGCTGGAAAACTCGCTCTACAAAAGACTCAGCAGCAAGTTAAAGAATTGCAAAGACAAATAAATTCTGCTAAATCACAAATCGCTCAAACTAGAAACGAGCTAACTTCCCTACAAATTCAAATGCAACAGCGAATAGTGCGATCGCCAATTGATGGGATTGTGTTTGAATTACCTGTATCCAAACCTGGGGAAGTGTTACAGACCGGACAAAGAATTGCCAAAATTGCACCGGAAAATAGCGGTTTCGTTCTCAAAGCCAAAATGCCAGTCAAGGAAACAGGTTCATTAAAGAAGGGAATGCCGGTAAAAGTCAAGTTTGACGCTTATCCTTTCCAAGAGTACGGTATTTTACCCGGAGAAGTCAGTTGGATTTCTCCCGACTCTAAGGTTGAAACTCAAGCGACCCCAGGAACGGAAAGCTATGAATTAAGAATTAAACTCAGTAAATCTTATATTCAAAATGGGTCTAGACGCATTTCTCTAAGTCCGGGTCAGACAGCAGATGCTGAAGTGATAGTTCGTCAGCGTCGGGTGATTGATTTATTGTTAGACCCATTTAAGAAAATGCAAAAAGGAGGATTGGAACTTTGAAGACAGTTAACAGTGAACAGTGAGCAGTTAACAGTGAACAGTGAACAGTGAATTATATTCCCAATTTCTAATTCATCATGATTAATTATGAAAAAGACTTTATCAATATCGTCTAAAGAGGTAATCCATCATCTCAAAATGTCTTGCAATATTCCTCAAGTGGTTGAGGAAATCACTATTCAAAAAATTATTGTGGATACTGCAAATTCGGCAGGTATTACAGTAACTGAGGATGAATTACAGCAAGAGGGAGATAGGCTAAGGTTTGCGAAAAAACTTGTCAAAGCTGCGGATACTTGGGCTTGGTTGAAAGCTCATCACCTTAATCTTGATGAATTTGAGCAATTAGTCCGTAATAAAATTCTGTCTGAAAAAGTAGCTCATCATTTATTTGCTGATAAAGTCGAATCTTTCTTCTATCAAAATCGACTCGATTTTATTACAGCAGCTACTTATCAAGTTATTTTGGATGACTATGATTTAGCTTTGGAACTTTTTTACGCAGTTCAAGAAGACGAACTGACTTTTCCCGAAATCGCTCGCGAATATGTTCCAGATTCACAATTACGTCTGAGCGGTGGATATAGAGGAATTCAACAACGGACAGATTTTCGTCCAGAAATCGCAGCCGCTGTATTTGCAGCAACCCCACCAGAAATTATCAAACCAATTGCGACTTCTAAAGGTGTTTATCTGATTTGGGTTGAAGAAATTATTCAGCCCGAACTGACTGAGGATTTACACAAGCAAATTGTTACAGATTTATTTGATAGTTGGTTGCAACAACAAGTCCAACAGATGGAGATTATAACTTCATTTGATTCTAAACTTGACAATCAGGTAACAGAAGATTCGTTGATACAAGCTTAAAGAGATTAAATATTTTTGATAGGAGGTAAATATGTTATTGCAATATTACAATCAATTAACTTAAGAAAAAAGAAATAAGTAATAAATAATTATTTCTTTTATGAAAAATCTCTCTTAAGAAAAAGGTTGTTTTTCTCAAAAAAATATCTTTTATTTTTATTTGAGTCATTAATTTATAGTTTTTAATATTATTTTATCTAAGACAAGAGGCATTTTGTCTTGTTTTTTGCTGCTTTTTTGGCAATATATAAACATATAAATAAAACAAACAAAATTTATAAAAAAGATACTCAATAAATAAAAAATACTTATCAAAAAAAATAGAAAAAGGGTTGCTTTTTAAAAATAAAACAACTATATTATAAATGTGAGCGAACAGAAGATGTCTCGCCGCAATAATTCCCAGAAATGTGTTAATTAATCCCCAGGAGAATCTCATGAATATTTTTGATTTAAATGAAATCGAAGTAGTTAATGGAAGCGAAGTAGTTGGTGGTGGTGGTAAATACTACGAGAAGAAATACTACCACTATAAGAAGCCTTCTATTAATATAGCTGTGGCTACAGCAGACGCAGGTGCTTTTGGTGATAACACCCTTACTGTTACCAAGACAGATGCATTCGTTGAAGAGGGCGTTGCTTCTATTTCTAGCTCTACATCTATTGCTGCTGCTGTAGGTTCTAAGAAAGGATATAAGAAAGAAAAGAAATACTACTAATCTGATTTCGGAGTTTATTATCTCCCATCAAATTTGGTAGGAGATAGGTTATAAAGCTTTTTAAACAAGTTGATTACAAGTTTATAAGCTTTATGGTGCGAAGTTTAGAGAAGTAATAAAAATCGCTGAAAGCTGATTATCAGTTTTCAGCGATATCCAACTCTCAATAGCCGGTCTTATGAGCAGATTAAAAGTTGCCGACCTCAGCTTTTGTGAAACAGAATTTGACGATAGCGAACAAGTAAAAGGTGGAATGTCATATTTTGGCTATATCCTATCCTCTTACGGTTACGGTACGAGTGCTGATTTTTCTTCTCCCGTGTCAAAATCGGAGATACAACTTGTAGAGCAATCATTAACTAGAAATGGTTACGAAACAAGCTATTTCTATGATAAAAATACAGGTGACTTTGCCATAGTGGCATCTAAAGGAAATGGTAGTGCTAAAGCTTTTTCTGGAGTAACGAAAAGCTATTATCCTTACGGCAAGGGTGTAAGTTCTATTGCATCTGCTAGTGTTTAAACACTCTGAAATGCAAGTCTCTGAAATGTCCATTGCTTTGTTGTAATTTAATAAGCTATTAAAAAGATTTTGGACAAGGCTTTTTAATAGCTTATTATTTTTAGTTGATAAAGATGAATAGGTTAGGTATTAATGACTAACTATCAAGTAGTGACTAAATGGATTGTATCTCCTGATGGTACAGTAGTTGCTCAAGCAAAAAGTGTAGCTGCTTCACGCGGTGATGAGGCAGAAACTAGCCAACAGGTTTGGGTTAGCAAGTTTTCAAGTGGTTGCAGTAGTTTCTCATCATCTAGTTCTAGTTCTTCAAGTCGGGTGGTTAAACAGAAATAGTACAGCAAGCTGCAATGATTTCTCAAGATAGGATTTCTCCCTAATTAAGAACCCGCGAACAGATTCAAATAGCTAAAAACTGCTAGCGGGGTGATTGTAAGACTATTACTTATTTATGTTTGCTAAGAAATCAAGTATCTTATTTACGCTTGCGTTTAAGCGCAACTCCGATAAAGCTGCCAGATAGCAGCAATGCTATACCAGTTGAAGGTTCTGGGGCTTTAGCTAAAGCTATGTTTCGTTTCGATTCAATCAAAGCCAAATTTGTCTGTTTAGCAAAACTGCGCTCATATGAACCTGAAACAGAAACTTGTAGAGATTCTTTCAATCCGCCAAAATTTGGATTAATAAGTGGTTCGTTTAGATTCACATTATCGCTTGCTTGCAACTCTATAAAATCGCCATCTGCTTTTGTCACTAGCTTTCCGTCGATATCAAAAAAATCTAAAATAGTATTATTGTCAGTATCTAATAGTAAGAAAGATATATCTCCACTTGCTCTAGCAGTTTCTGAAGCAGAATTCTCAACTGACGTTGCTAAATTAAAGTCTGTCAAAAAATCAAAAGAAAAAGTATCATCTGGTCGTATCTCAAAATTACCAACTACTCTGGATTGACTGTCTGCGAAAGCTGAAAAGGATTGACCGTCACCAGATGCTTTACTGACATTGGTATTAGCTCCAAATATTGGTGGAACTTGCACAAAAATTGCATCAGCATTGACTTCGGTTTCTGCAATTCCATCTTCTCCAAAGACTTGAGGAAGAGCGTCTGTATCTGTGAAGGTTTCAACGGTAGAAGGAGCTTGGCTAAAATTTCTAAATTCAAATTCTGAGGTAGAAGAAGCGAATGTAGCAGCTCTACTTGGAGAAATCCCCAAAATAGAAGTAGCTAAGACAGGAGCAGCAACTAGAAAAAACTTTTGTGTCAAATTGTTTTTTTTGTTCATAATATCTTTTTGAAAAATTTGCACCATGAATTTTGCTTACTTGGAAGCATAAAAATGATATTTGGCTAATAAATAAGCAGAATGTTCTGTCCGTAAAAATACTATTTTACAGAAATAATTATTACTAGCCTGTTCGTTCTCACACCTGAACCGGACACCCGATAACTTGTAAAAGCTACTTAAGTAACAATACTAAAGTATAAATTCGGTCATTCAGTAAAGTTACTATGAATACATTTTAAAATTTGTTGTTCTACGTAAGTATATCGTACATCAAACGAAGAGATTAGAATTCATTAGAAAAAATCATCTAACAAAAAACCCCTTACTTACTTTTAAGTTAAGGGGTTTAAATTATTTGATTGAGAAATGTCCATGCTTAGTTAAAGGTTGACGAAGCGGATATAAATTTATAATAAACTGCTCTGAAATGCTAAATTTATCCGTTTTGTCCGAACACACATTTATCTATTTAGAAAAACGAGCAACTTTTTGAACTATAGTTTTAGAATTTTCTAAAGATGCTGTGTGAGTAGAAAAAATGCAAGTTTAAAACAAGCTTATTGAGGCAGATTTTACAATAGCGTGTATTGTAGTTTAGACAAGATTTGATTAACTAAAAATGTTGCTTTGTTGTTAACTACTATTATCAATTAGTAGTCGTAATCTTTTCCATATCCATATGAAACAGAATAATCATCTCCAGTCTGACTTACAGCAGAACCGACATATGAGGAAACTGAAGAATACTTAGAAACGTATGCGTTTGTCTTAGTGTTAGTGGAATTATTTTTACCAACACCTACAGCTGTCACGCTGGCATCTGCATATCCTTGTTTAGCCTTAGCCTTTCCTCCCAAATAGGTTGCGGCACCTCCCATAATTTGATTATCCAACTCTACAATTTCACAATTTCCTAAGTCTTGAATATTCATGGAATTCCTCAACCTAAATTCATTTTTGTTTAATTACCATGACAAGTTTAACAATAAATATCTAATTTTAGCAACCCAAACTTTAAAGATTTTAATGGCTTGAATTTGAGATAAAAAAGCTTTATGTTTTTATAATCTAAATTCTGAAATCCTAAATTTATCACAGACAATTAATGATATTATTTTTCTGATAATTCTACAATTAGATTGACTTATTTTCTAAAGCTATTTAATTTAAAATAATTAAACTAAATTTATCAAAGTTTATTGTAAAATTAAATACAATATTTTGTTCATTTTTTATTATTTAAGCATCAGAAAATCAGTAGTGCAATAAAATATCTTGTATTAATTTATATGCTTTGCTTATGTGTCATTTACTATACTTACAGAGCCAATATTTATAGTAAGCTTTAATTTTTGTAGTAGATGTAATTATTCTTTGATAGAGGTATAAAATAGTTTATCTAGTTATTCTAAAGCGCTTTACTTTAACTAAATTTCGGTTGTTGTTTCGCAGAAATGACTATAGATGAAAAAAGGCGTTGCTGAATCCAGGTATTGTAAAACTTCACCCTTTATTA
>CAKZYM010000856.1 GCA_937884685.1 uncultured Calothrix sp. | reverse complement strand
TTGATAGCTGAAAACCAAATTTTGCAAAACAGAGACGGACTTTTTATCTCTAATTCAGCCAGACCCATATTGCGTAAAAACGTGATTCAAAACAATACTCGCGATGGTATTGTTGTGATTTCCAAAGCAAATCCTAATTTGGGAACAGCTGAAGAACCTGGTGGTAACTTGATTCGCAATAACGACCGTTACGATGTTCATAATGCTACTACACCTAGCAGTAATATACAGGTTCTGGCGATTGGTAACGATATCGACCAAAGTAAAATTCAAGGTGCAGTGGAATTTGTTGCTGCTAGCGTAAATCCACCTCCTGGAGGTGCAACAGCTTTTGTTGATGTAGCACCAAATTATTGGGCTAAAAACTATATCGAAGCTTTAGCTTCTAAAGGTGTAATTGCTGGCTTCCCCGATGGTACTTTCAAACCCAACGAACCCGTTACCCGCGCTCAATTCGCTGCCATTATTAATAAAGCTTTTGCTCCACAAGCTTCTCAACAAGCCACTAATTTTCGCGATGTCAGCACAAAATTTTGGGCTTATAGCGCGATTCAAACAGCTACTAAAAGTCCTTTTCTTGCTGGTTATCCCAACAATACTTTTAGACCGCAACTCGAAATTCCTAGAGTACAGGTTTTAGTTGCTTTAGCTAATGGTTTGGGTTTAACTACAAATAATCCCGGTATTGTTTCAGTTTATAGCGATGCTGTTCAAATTCCTAATTGGGCACAAAATTCAGTTGCAGCAGCAACAGCAAGACAGCTTGTAGTAAATTATCCCACAGCTTCACAACTAAACCCCAGTCGTCAAGCAACCAGAGCAGAAGTTGCTGCTTTTGTTTATCAAGCACTAGTTAATGCAGGACAAGCTCAAGCAATTCCTTCTCCTTATGTAGTAACAGTTCAGCAATAGTTCATTAATTGCTTAACTGAGTCTATTCTTAATAAATAATAGGTAATCTGAAAAATCAATTACCTATTACTTGTACAAATTGAAAGCGCCAAGACTAACAATAGTTAATCTGGCGCTTTGTTCTTATTAGTTTTATAAAATGCGGGGTTTTTAAATTAGATAACCCCTTTGAAAGATGAGATATAAATTCAAGGTCTTTATATAAGATGACCTCGTTTCAACAATATTTAGTTTCTCAGAAATTTTTGCTCCCTGCTAATTTCCTAATATTTTTTTTATTTTTCATCTCAAAATGTATGTTTTTATGGAGTCTTGTAAAGTTATTTAACAAAGATGAATAATTTTGGCAAGACATTTACTATTTTTCTTCGCGACTATCTTCCAATCGCCAAAGAAAAACCATCAAAGCTACTACTCCTAGTTGAAGTGCTAAAGATGGTAGACCAACCTCAAGAGATGTTTTACGGGCTAATAACTGCAAAACAAAAATAAATGCTCCTATTAAGCCAGAAGCACTAAAAGCTAAATAAACAAACTTCCGCAATCCTCGATAAGGAGATGCTGCTTCTGCTTTTAGACGAGCATAAAGCTCTGGGTCTAACTTAGATTTATTAGTGCTATTTTTAGGATTTGGTTGTACCATGAAGTTCGTAATGATATAATGTGACACTGTTTATGCCGACGTGGCTCAGTGGTAGAGCAATTGATTCGTAATCAATAGGTCGCGGGTTCAAATCCCGCCGTCGGCTTTAATTCAACAGTTTACCTTTTTAAGGACTATCCGATTACGACCTTCTTGTTTAGCCTGATAAAGAGCTTTATCTGCTGAGATAATTAAATCGCTTGGCGAAGATTCAAAATCGGGAATGGTGCTTGCTACTCCTAAACTCAAAGTTACATAATTACTAACCCCAGATTCTGAATGTTCTACCTGTAGCTCTCTGACTCCCGATTGCATTAAAGCTGCAACGTGAACTGCCCCTGGTGCATGGGTATTTGGCATAATAACAGCAAATTCTTCACCACCGTAACGAGCGACCAAATCCTGATTTTTTTGGGCTGCACCATTTAAAACAGCACCAACCTTTTGCAAGCATAAATCTCCTGCTGGGTGACCATATTTATCATTAAACCGTTTAAAAAAGTCGATATCGCATAAAATTAACGACATCGGTTTTTCCGAACCGGCTAGATTCATCCACTGGTTTTGTAGATATTGGTCAAACCGACGACGATTAGCCAACCCGGTTAAACCATCCATATTAGCTAGTTCTTGTAAAGCCTGATTAGCAGCTTCTAACTGTTTATATAGTTGCGCTTGCTGTAATAACCGTTTTACTCTTTGTCTCAATACAGCCCAATGGATGGGCTTAGTCACATAATCACTAGCTCCGGAGCCAAAAGCACGGTCTACTGATACTGGGTCGTCTAAACCCGTAATCATTAGTATTGGTGTACGCTCCCACAGTTTTGAAATGACGCTGGTGCTTGCATAGGATTCAGTATCAAAGTTTGCTAAAGCTAAAGCTAATTTATTTCTAGCAATCTGCATTAATTCGTGACAGCAGGTAAAACCATCCATCACTGGCATTAATGCATCTAACAAAACTAAATCGGGTTTTAAACTAATATAGGCATCTAAACACTCCCGACCGTTAGTAACATCTGCTACGCGATATCCTTCGCTATTCATATATTCACATAGAAGAGTCCGTATGGCTTTATCGTCATCAGCCACTAAAATCAACGGAGGTTTAGTAGAAAAAGAAGTTGGGCTTGTCCCTGACATGAGTTGCGTTCTACAGAATACTAAAGTGGTAAAGCTAAAAGTAAATCAATACAGGGTGCCAGATACTAGGACCGCTGTGCGATTAATACTTCTAAGCTTTTCACAGCATTTTTTTACTTACTGCCCTACTGTTGCTTTAATACCATCAATGATGCGTTTTTTTACTTCACAATCATTGCTTGTTGAAATAGGCAGAGTGCAGGGTGAACGAATATTAAATCGTCCGCAAAATATTTATCTTTAAATTAAAAGCTTTAACAAATAACATTGAATACCTTTAAACAATAATTACTTGTTACTGTCATCTTCAGTGGCAATATGGTATTAAAGCTTTTAGAACGGAAAAAGATATCAAATAAGTCAGTATTTTTGTAGATTTTTCTTAAAAAACCGATATTATATTTCACAATTATCTGCTGAAATTTTGCAGACAATCTTGCTTTTATGAACAAAGCTTCTGGTAGATGGCTAAATTGCATATCTATATAATTTGTTTAGAACCCTATTAACGATATAAGAAGTACGGCTACACCAATGGGTGAAAAGAAATCTTATTATCTATGGTTCCCATATAATCGCCCCTAATTACAATTTTCTTTTAAAATTACGTATAATACCTAGAATCGGCAATAATAAATATATAAATATCAAGCTATTAAACTGTCTCTTCAGGAATATCTCTCAAAACAGTATTTTTTCGACTACTCACTTTTTTCTAAAATCCCATGCCAGACCCATTAATGTATCAACAAGATGATTATGTCGTCTTGGAAACTAACCAACCAGAACAATTTCTTACTTCCACAGAGTTGTTGGAAAAGCTGAAACAGACTTTACAACAACTCAAGGAAGAAGAATTACCACACGACTTAAAAAAAATTGATTCCGTTCAGGCCCAAGCACAATACTTACTTGACACTAGCTGCGAACTAGATGTCGGGCCTGGAGAATATCTACAGTGGTATGCTGTACGTCTAGAAAAATGAGTATAGGTATGATTCTTAGCCTTCTTCTGTTTCTGAAGTAGTAATTAATGCTAATTCGATTTGCTCATCTTCTTTCTGCTCGATTTTGACATCTACTCCTGGGCCAAAAAAACCAGTCATTTTTTGCTGTTTTTCCTCCCAAACATTTAATGGTACTTGAGGTGAATCGAAATCTAGAATTAAAGCATAGTTTCCGTCGATTTCCATTTCTCGCAACGCTAAAAGCTCGGGTAATTCCTCATCTAACTGACCTATGCCAAGATGACTTAAAGCTTTATCCAAGTGAACATCAATCCCATAACGATACCTAGTGATATCTTGACGTACTTGATTTTGAGTTTCGGTTGCTTTTTGCTCTCGTAGCGATACAACAGATTCTGGTGTTGGAGGCACAAACGGTATTGGTTTGAGTTCGTTGGCTTTGAGTGCAAGCCCTCCTAAAAGCACGGGAATACCGTAAAAAAAGCCAATCAGATTAAGCGTAGCATTATGGACTGCATAAGATACAAAGCCCATAGTGGTCAAAAATCCACCAATAATTAAACCCACCGTTCCCAAAGAAATTTTGCGTAGCATACTCTATTATCGTATTTTAAATTTGACTGTAACGATTTTTTCATTATCGCCGAAAATAGGTAATACTTTGATAAAATTACATCCCCAAATAAAATGCTCAAAATCGTTTCTTTTGGGTTAACTTAAAAGTATCACTCAGCCAAATATAGCCGCGAACGATGGATATACAGAATATAAAAGACAGAATAGCAGTAGTTGAAAGCAAGCGCGAATATCTACTAAGCTTGTTAGAACAACCTAATTTAGGAACCTTGAGAATAGATGTCAATCAGGCTTTAGAAGAAATGGATGAATTGCTTGATGAATACAAACGCACTTTTCCTTAAACTCAATACAGCGGTTTTCACGTAGATAGAATATAATTGAACCTTACCCTTAACCCTCTCCAAGTTAGCGGAGAGGGTTAAAAATTATTCAACGAATAACGAGCAAGACGTTTAAATACAAATGGTCCTGCTCGCAAATATAATTAAACTGGAAGTAAAATAAATAAATAAAAATAAAAAATTTTGCGTCAGCATTTATATTAAAGTTGAGCTTCTACTGGCGCTTTATGTATTTTTTTGAGCTTTAATTTAAACCTTAACCTACTGTTAAAATATATATTCTACAGTTTAAGAATTAGTTTCAGGCTCTCCTAACTGGTTAATTAAACCTACAAGTTCGTTCGTAGGAACGTCTTTCTTACAAAAAGCATCCACTCTAGCCATTGCTTTTGTTTCCTGAAAATATTTTTCTTCCACAGAAGAATAAGCAATAATTTGAGTCTTAGGAGAAATATCTTTAATTTTACGCGAAGCGCTCCAGCCATCCATGACAGGCATTTGCAAATCTAAAACAATTACGTCTGGATAGCAGCTTTTAACCATCTCTACGGCTTCTTTCCCATTACTAGCCAAACCTACTACTTGAATATTTTTTTGAGAAGAAAAAGCTAGTTGAAGAGTTAAACGAGTAAGCTCGTGGTCGTCAACTACTAGAACCCTTAAGGTCGAAGGCTCACAGGACAACATTAACATCTGGTATATACGACATTTGGTTACAGTAACCTTTATAGTTTATGGGATAACGTAAGGCAAGCAACTCTATCCTATGGTTGAATAAGTTGTATGCATTTATGACAAATATGTAGCTATTATGTCAATATTACGGTTTTACGTTAATTTTGAGAATTGTTGTGTGAAGAACAGGACTTACGCAAAGCTAGTTTGTTATTGCGAGCGAAACGTCTCCCGCAGGAAGATAGTAATCTCATCATTTTGGTGATGAACAACAGCTGAGCGGTACCTCCGATGAAGGCTGGATACTTCGCTTTCACGGTTCGGGGGGGGATTATCGCTCGTAATGACCTAATTGCATGACTTTTGCGTAAGTCCTAAAGAAGTAAGGATTAGCAAGTAGCAAGTAGCAAGTAGCAAGTAGTAAGTAGCAAGTAGCTTTGAGAGCCAATCGCAGAAAATTTCTATAAGGAATTGTGAAAATGTCTATTTCCTACTGCTATTACCCATTTTACGATCCGCATTTAAAAGGTATGACAAAAAGTTTTGTGGAATAATAATTAGACAGGATTTATTTTGTTCAAATTTTCATTTGT
>CAKZYM010000855.1 GCA_937884685.1 uncultured Calothrix sp. | reverse complement strand
GACTTTAATCTTTTTAATTACAGGTTTGCATCCGACAGAATTCCCTCAAAAAGATTTACAAATCCAGTTTCGTCAAACAGCTAATTTTAGTGAACAGTTTGCTGATTGGTTGGAATGGATGACAGAACCAAGTTTAAGTCAAAGATATAAATCGACAGATGAAGCGATTAATGCTTTAAATAATCCCGTACCAAGAAAAAAAGATATTGCTTTATCATCACAAAAATTAAGTAAGCCATTACATAGTGAAATAAAGCTGTATAACGATATTGATGGTTTAGAAATTGTTATTCCACCCAAAGGAATTGGAATTCCTCACATAGCTTTAATTTCATTTTTCGCTCCTCTAGGACTTGGTGGGTATCTTTTAGGCTCATATTCTCACCCTATTTTTCTACAAATAATTGCATTGTTTTGTATTTTATCTACCGTTTTATTTGCATTAGTTAAACGTACTAAATTGAAAATTAATAAACATCGCATTTCAGTTATATATGAAGTATTTGGATTTGATTGGCAATTTTACTGTCACAAATTCAAGAGCAATAAATATAAACCAGAACTTCTATACTCTAATTTAGTAGGAGGTGGTTCTAAACCTATATTATCTATTTGGATAGGTTCAAAAGAAATTAATCTTTATAGATATGGCGATTTTACTTTTAAGGAATTGGAATGGTTGGAACAAGAAATTAGCGATTACTTAGACATGCCTATTGAAAGATTTTAATTTTGTTATACGTGCCGACTCTAGTCCTTTTAAATTGTAGAAATAAGGAATAAATTCGGCACGTAGAAACTAAGTCTTTTGATTATCCGATTTAAATCTTCCTTCGATAAAATCGCGTTTTTGTAAATGCTTGGTATTGCGTCCGCTAACTCTTTTACGCCACATTCTAAAACTAGATGCTTTCATGTAGCGACGCATGATAGCAATAACTTCTTTTTCGCTCAAACCAAATTGAGTTTCAATTGCTTCAAAGGTCGTTCTATCTTCCCAAGCCATTTCAATAACTCGGTCGATTGTTTCTGTACTTAATTCTGGTAATTTACCCATTACAGTTATCAGTGAACAGTTATCAGTTATCAGTTAATAATTTTATTTTATTTTTAACTCATAATGAATCCAGATATTTTTTGTTTATATATTCTAATTTTATTAAATTATTGTAGTGCGGGCATCCTTGCCCGCTAATTAAATTAACCAAAAATACACAAAAGTTAAGTCTGTAAACAATAACTCATAATTTATAACTCCTAACTCCTAACTCCTAACTTTTCCTAATTCCCAATTTATTACATACTCACAATTCCCGACCATTGAACTTTCCCTTCTTTAGCGCGACGGTGGGAGAAAAAGTTTTCTGGGTTTTGGTAGGTACAGTATGGTGCTAGGGAAATTTGTTCGGGACTGATTCCTAATTGCTCTAGCTGTAATGCGCTTACTTGACGAACGTCTATACGGACTTTTCCAGGTTCTGAATCGGGAAGTAAAGGAGAATTATCTATCTCTTCTAAACCTTTGATAATGGCTGTTTCGTCTTCTTCTGGTACGAGGGTTGCTCCTAATTGGGCTGCAACGTCTTCGGATACTTGGTAAACTTTTCCTTCAATAGATGGTCCCATTGCAATTCTTAAATCTTGAATTTTGCTTCCTTGAGACTGCATTCGGAAGATAGCTTGTGGGACAATTTTTTTTGCGGTTCCTTTCCATCCTGCATGAACTGCTGCTACTTGTCCGGTTTGAACATCCCCGATTAATACTGGGGTACAGTCAGCGCTCGCAGTCCATAAAGCTTGTAAAGGCTGTTCGCTGATTGTACCGTCTGCTTTGGCAAAAGTTCTTTCACCAACTTGCTCTACTTCATCCCCACCTACACTCAGTAGGTGCTCAATATCTCGTGGGGTGAGAACCTTATTGCCATGTACCTGTTTGAGACGGTAGTATGAAGCTTCTTCGTGAAGTATCTTGGTCATATTTTCAAGATTATGAGACCAGAACTGTTGGGTAAAGAAGCCATGAGGAAATTGTTCAAGCAGACTACAACTCAAATAAGGCAATTCCTGCCAACTGCGCCAGTGCCAAGTATGCATAATAGTTAACCTTTTTAGCTTTCTATATTAATAAAAATCAATTTAGTCAATTCATGCTAGCTTGAATAAGCTAGTTTCGGTTAGTAACTGTGGTATTAAATAAGCAAAAGCTGGAAGCAGTTCTTTCGGTAGAAGGTAAAAATACTGAATTACCTTTTAACTTACATATTTTTGAGACTGTCACTTCAACCAATAAAACTGCATGGGAATTGTTAGCTCAAAAACCTGGTTTGGGATGTGTGGTGATTGCAGCACAACAAACAGCCGGACGAGGACAATGGGGTCGTCAGTGGTTATCTTCCGAAGGTGGATTGTATCTTTCTTTCGGTTTTGCTCCTCAATTAGACATAAATTTAGGCTATCAGTTAACTTTAGCAACAGCATGGGGGATAGCCGAACAACTGAGAAAGTATGGCGTTGATGTTGAAATCAAATGGCCCAATGATTTAGTGTTAGATGGTCGTAAGTTAGGTGGGATTCTTACCGAAACTAAAGTTTGTGCCGGTAAAATTACTCAAGCAGTAATTGGTGTGGGAGTTAACTGGACGAATCCGGTTCCCCCTACCGGAATTAATTTGCATTCTTGGAATAGTCAAGGTAATCCGGTTAATATTCCTTGTTTAGAGAAATTAGCAGCACGAGTTTTGCTCGGAATACATTCCGGTATACAGTGTTTGGAAGGCGAAGGAGTCAATATATTATTGTCTCGCTATATTAAATTGCTTTCTAATATGGGCGATATCATTTACGTGAATGATGAGCTTTCCGGAACTGTAGTTGGAGTTACCGAAGCAGGAAATCTTCATATTCGTAGGTCGTCAGGGGGTAATATTACTGAAACACCCGCATCTATTTACCTTGAGCCAGGTACAATCAGTTTAGGCTACCGTAAATCTTCGGTTTAGATTGCGGCTTCTTGTTCAAAACTTTAAATCTTGACAAGGATTTTGCTGAGATTATCTGTATCGAATAATTACACAATATACTATTAGAACAAAATGACGCAGCGCAAGAACTCTGCCAATAACAATTCGCAGTCCGCATGGCAGCGGTCGCTACCTGCTCAAAGCCTTTGCTGGCTTGGTAGCTTTAGCTTACTCAGCAGCGGCTTTGTAGTTGCTCAAACGTCTTCGGGAATAGATAATATTGTTCCTACTGTGAAATCCTCACAGGCTTCGAGTGCTAGAAGATTGACGCAGGGTAAAGCTGTTATTATTAGTGGCGCTCCGAGACCAGAATTATCCAGACCTAAAGTCGAGTTTTCCCAACGTCGCAACAGGCTTAGACAAAGGTTATCGGTTAAGAAATCGACCGCTTCTTCAGCTGCTAAAAAGCCAAAAGTCAAAGTTACGACGAACAAGAAAAGAGGAAGTAATTTAAGAACTAGATTAAAACGTTCTCGCACTAATTCTGTAGTTGTCAAGCTGAAAAAGAAAACACCAGCTACCAACTCAAGAGTAGTTATTAAAAAGAAGAATCCAAATTTAAAGCCTAGCGCACCAAAGGTTCGTATTGCTTCACCTAAAAAGCCTCGGACAATTCTTCCTAGAACTACTACCGTCAGAACACCAAAGAAAGATTACAATAACGCTTTAATTGACCCGACAAATTACGGTAAAAAGTATCAAGCACCATCATCTGTTGTAGTTACAGGACGTAAAACAGGTTGTACGTCAGTTACGAACGGACAAGGATTTTCCGGTAATTGCGCTACTTCTGGTCAAAGGGTAACTTCGAGAAAAACCAACCCTGCAAAGAAAACAACACCTAGCTGGTTAAGAGCAAGTCAAAATGCTTCCGTCGCTAAGACACCTTCGAGAAGCATTGCTGCAAAAACCAAGAAAATTGCACCACCCCAAGCAGTTAGTAAAAGAGAAGTAACTAAAACCGTATTACCATCTGCGAAAGCTAGTACCTATAGCGCAACTAAAACTATCAAGCGCGTTGCTTCAGTTACTCCCAACGTACTTAAGAAGGCTGTTAAGTCTGCTACTCCAACTATTCGTCCTAAAACTGCAAGTAGACCTGCTTCTCGTAGCCTACCCAAGCAAGCATTTAATCCCAATCGCTTTATGCCGCAACCAGGTAGCTTTACTCCCCAAGCTACAGTCAGCGAACAACCGATTGCACCCAGCGGTGGAATGCTTCCAGCACCAGTAATGACGAATAACACAGCACCTCGTCCTAGTGCAGTAGCTTACGATATCCCACTTGCATCTGCACTACCAAAAGTTGCTTATAGCGGCCCCACATACAATCCCAACGGATTAGTATTTCCTCTTTCCGTACCTTCTGCAATCAGTTCTGTATTTGGTTGGAGACAACATCCCATAAGCGGAGATAGACGTTTTCACACTGGTATAGATATTGCAGCGGCTAGTGGAACTCCGGTTTTAGCAGCTTATTCAGGAAAAGTCGAAATTTCCGATTGGGTAAGCGGTTACGGTGTAACCGTTATACTCAATCACAACAGCGCTCAACAAACACTCTACGGACACATGTCCGAAACATTTGTTCGTCCCGGTCAGTGGGTAGAACGAGGAACAGTAATCGGTAGCGTGGGCAGTACAGGTAATTCCACCGGGCCTCACCTGCACTTTGAAACACGTCAGCTAACTCCCAACGGTTGGGTAGCAACAAACCCAGGGGCACAACTACAGGTAGCCCTTAACCAATTCATACAGTCATTACAGACAGCGCAAGCAGTTGAAAGCGAGTAATGAGAGAGTAGCGAGTAGAGAGTAATGAGTAAGGAGTAAGGAGTAGAGAGTAATGAGTAAGGAGTAATGAGTAGAGAGTAATGAGTAAGGAGTAATGAGTAATGAGTAATTATGTTGAGAATTAATGCTCTATAAGCTGATGATAATTAGTATTTTACTTGCTACTCGCTATTTACTACTTACTACTTACTACTTGCTACTCGCTATTTACTACTTACTACTTACTACTTACTACTTACTACAAATACCCATGCTGCGCTAGAAATGTTGGTGTGATTTCATTTTGGGTAGAACCAGATGAAACTGAATTGTTTTCT
>CAKZYM010000854.1 GCA_937884685.1 uncultured Calothrix sp. | reverse complement strand
GAGTTAGGAGTTAAGAGTTAGGAGTTAGGAGTTAGGAGTTAAGAGTTAGGAGTTATAACCAATTACCAATTATCAATTATCAATTACCCACTTTCAATTACCAATTACCCATCCCATCTCCCCTCAAAAAAACATGAATCTTACAGATAAAACTTTACTTATCACCGGAATCGGTGGATTTATTGGTTTACGTACAACTGAAATTGCGATAGCTAAAGGCTTAAAAGTCCGTGGATTAGAAAAAGATGCTGAACTAGCGAAAAAAGCTCAAAAACTAGGTGCTGAAGTTATTATTGGTAGCGTAACTGATATATCTATTACTCAAAAAGCTTGTGAGAATGTAGATATAGTTTTACATACTGAAGAAGTTGCAAAAGAAGGAGGTTCAATCAAAGAATTTAGTCAGGTAAATATTGATGGAGCCATTAATATCGGTAAAGCTGCTCGGAATGCTGGGATAAAAACTTTTGTTCATCTTTCGACAGGTTCAGTTTATGGCTTTGATTATCCAAATGGTGTTAACGAGAAAGAACAACTGATAAAAGAAAAAAATCCTTATTGTCAGACAAAAATAGAAGCAGAAAAAGCTCTACAGCAACTAAATAGTTCGCGAGATTTTGGTATTATCATCATCCGTGCAGGAGATGTTTACGGACCGGGTTCTATTCCTTGGACGGTAAGACCAATATCGTTTATGAAGCAAAAATTATTTGCTTACACGAACGAAGGAAAGGTTATTAATCATTTATACGTTGATAATTTAGTTGATGCTATTTTTCTTGCTATAGAAAAAGAGCAACATGGTGAAGTATTTAATATCACAGACGGACAAGAAACTTCTCCACAAGAATTTTTTACTCGTTTAGCAGAAGCAGCAGATTGTCCACCCCCCTCATCTTTAGGAAAAGAAGAAATTAGAGTATTTTTGAAATTGCGCTGTCAGGGACAAAAACTTTTACGTAAAAAACCAGATATTTACCCCGAAGCTGTAGATTTTATGAGCCGTCCCTATATTTTTTCTATTGAGAAAGCACGTAGATTTTTAAATTATCAACCAGCTGTTTCTTTAGATGAAGGAATGAATTTTATTAAGGAATGGTTGAAAAATCAAAAGTGATAGGAGAGAGGGGGGAGCAAGTAGTAAGTAGAAAGTAGAAAGTAGAAAGTAGAAAGTAGGGAAATTAATAATTTATAACTCCTAACTCCTAACTCCTAACTCCTAACTCCTAACTCCTAACTCCTAACTCCTAACTAATAACTAATAACCAATAAAATGAAAATATTGAAATGCGGCTTGTTATTCTTTACTTTAGCAAGTCTTGGATTGGCTATTCAAGCTCATGCTGTAGAAGATTCAGCTAATCTTATCGTTACAATTAAAGGTATTCAACATAAGAAAGGTCAGGTTTGTTTGAGAATATATGACAGTGAAAGTGGGTTCCCTTTAGGTAATAACAGTGAATTTAAAAGCCAATGTATAAAAATTACTGGTAATTCCTTGGAGCAAAAATTTACAGGCTTGAAAAAAGGAACTTATGCAATAGCGGTTATTGATGACCAAAATGAGAATAATAAACTGGATAGAGATTTTTTTGGTATTCCTGAAGAAGGTTTCGGTATTTCAAATAACCCTACAGTATCTATAAAAACGGGAACTCCAAATTTTAAAACAGCTAGCTTTTCATTACAAAAAAATCAAAAAATTGATATTGAAATGAAATATTCCCTTGACCCCTAAATCATATACAAATTATGGACAAACAAGCTTTAGCTATGGCGGTTTTTATGGGACTATATGTTCCACTATTCACGGGTATTTCTGTAACGATACATCGTTTTACACGACGCAAACCGCAACAAAGTAACAAAATTATTATTGTGCATCGTCAATTTGAAAATCAATCTTTTGATAGTGTAAACAAAAATTTGATTTTTAACTTGGATAAACCCCATAAACTTTTTTCAAAAGATATCTCGGAGATTAAAACGCTTTCATTTTATAAGTTTTTACCTCCAGCCTATATCAGAGACAATAATTTATTGCAGAATATTGATTTAGATAAATTTGTGATAGACGAATCACAGGTCAATTGGCAAACAATATCACAACGACATGATTAATTTTTGAATTTTAGATTTTAATAACGGACGACTTGATAAAGTAATCTTCTTCGATAATCAACAAGCATTATTTTACCAGTCTAAAATCTAAAATTTCCAATCAAAAATCTTGTCGGTTTTTCTCAATTTTGTACAGGTTTCTAGAAATGAAATTTTGGGCGATCGCACTCTTGCAAACTTTGTTGGGTTGTCTGGTTATTCAGATAGCTTTAACACTCATTTTTGTCTTTTATCTCCGTTCAAATAGGGTCAACTCCCTCTCGGATAATCAACTCCCGAAAACAGCGGTGATTCTATGCTTACGAGGGGCTGACCCTTTTCTCCCCAATTGTTTGAAAGCTTTGTTGGAACAAGACTATCCCCAATACGATTTGAAAATTGTAGTTGATAGTCAAGACGATCCAGCATGGAAAGTTGCTCGCGATACAGTCAAGGATGCTACGAATGTTCAAATCAGTCCTTTAAAAATAGCTAGTACCGTCTGTAGTTTGAAATGTAGTTCTTTGATACAAGCTATCTCTGAATTAGACAGTTCTTATAAGGTAGTTGCTTTGGTGGATGCAGATACAGTTGTTCATCCTACCTGGTTGCGTGAGTTAGTTACACCCCTATTGCATCCAAAAGTGGGAGCAACCACAGGTAATCGCTGGTATCTATCTAAAGGTATGTATTGGGGAACTTTAGTTAGATATTTATGGAATATATCGGCAGTAATACAAATGTATTTATATGGTATTCCATGGGGAGGAACTTTAGCGATTAAGACACAAGTTATTCACCAAAGCGGCATACTTGAGAAATGGGCTAGAGCTTTAAGCGAAGATACCATGCTTAAAGATATCCTTGCTGAATACGATTTAAAAGTAAAATTTGTGCCTTCTTTATTAATCCTCAATCGTGAAGAATGCACTTTACCAAAGCTAATGAATTGGATGAAACGCCAATTATTGATTTCTAAGCTATATCACTCCCAATGGTGGTTAGTAATAATAGAAGCGGTATTTTCTACATTTTTACCAAATTTAATCTTGGTATTAATAATGGTAAATTTTTTATTAGCAAAATGGGATATATTTGCAATTTTACTTACTTGCTACAGTATTTATATCTTCGCGCTACTCTTAATAGCAATTGTTGTAGAAACATCAATTAGAGAGGTAATTAGCTCTCGGTGGTTAATACCTAAAATAACATTTGCAACATTAATGAAAACACTAATTGGAATTCCTTTAACACATTGGTTTTATGGATTTGCTTTAGTATCATCAATACGAACCTCAAAAATATCATGGCGCAATATTGTCTATCGTATTAAAAGTCCGTTTAATATTCACCTAACCAAATATCAACCCTATCAATCAGATAGTCAAAAAGTTGATAATCAAGTTTCTCTTTAAAACGGCAAAATAGTAACTTTGATTTTGGCTTTTATATTTTGCGGAAAGTTGGGGAAGAGAAGTTGGGGGGAAGAATATCTTCCCCCAAACTTTCCAAGACGGGTTCTAGATTTAGTATTGAACAACTATACAATCTAGAACTTATAATTACTTACCGAAAATATTACTCCTATATAAATATATTTAATCATGTTAAAACAGCCTCTTCGCCTTGCAATTGCTACAGGATTATATGCTCCATTTTTGACAGGAGTTTCTGTTGCAGTACATCAAAGAGTAAAATGGTTTTTGCAGCAAGGACACGAAGTATTTTTGCTTCATCCTCAAATCAATAATCAGTATCCTCCTAATGTTGGAAAACGTCCTATGGCTGGATTAGATGAACTACAGCAGTATCCAAACTTTACTTCCTTTGCATTTCCCACACAGCCATTAATATTTTACAAATCTCTTCCTCAGCCATTAAGCTATCGGCATTGGGACGATACTAAATTATTAGAAAACTTTAATCCTGATATTGTATTGGTAGAAGAAGCAGCACAAATGAGAGGATTGTATTCGCTTTTCCTCCAAGGCTATGGTCGTCCGATTGCAGTTGAATACGCAAAAAAGACGGGAACACCAACAATATCTCTATTCCATACCGATATTGTTGCCTATATTCAATATTACTTGGGTAATCGATTATTTAGTTTATTTCGCCCCTTTATACCAAAATTAATTAAACAATTTAGCGAGTCTTACTATCTCAGTTTATTTTCATCAAAAGAACAACTTGCTAAATACCAAGCAATGAAATGTCAGCGCAGCGAATACTTTCCCTATCAAGGAGTTGATTGTCAAAAATTCGACTCTAAAAACATTAGCTATAATCCAATTCCTAACGACAAAAGACCAACTTTATTATTCGTAGGACGGATTACAGCAGAGAAAAATGTCAATCAACTTTTAGATATATATCCGATAGTTGCCGAGAAAATCAAAGACGTGCATTTAGTAATTATTGGTAGCGGTCCGATAGAAGAAGAAATCAAAAAACGCGCTCAACAATTTGGTTCCGGTGTAACAGTTTGGGGTGAATCTCACGGGGAAGAACTTTTAGGATGGTTTGCTCGTGCAGATGTATTTGTTAACCCTTCCATTACCGAAAACTTCTGCACCACAAATAACGAAGCATTAGCTTCTGGGACTCCCGTAGTTGCAGCAGTTGCACCTTCCACAGCAGAACAAGTGATACCGGGTCATAACGGTTTTCTAGCAGAACCAAATAATCCAGGAGATTTTGCTCAAAAAATTATTCAAATTCTCGAAAATTCTCAACTAAAAGAGGAAATGACAGCAAATGCTCGTCCTTCAATTTTAGAATTTGATTGGTCTGCTTGTATGGAAAAATTCGAGTTGAAACTCTATCAGGTTATTAGCGAATCTCAGAAGAAATTGACAGGTATTGGTTTGTAAATAAACATATGTTTTTAGATTAAAATTGGCGGTTAAAACCGCTGCTACACAAACAAAACCCTTCTACAAGGGTTTAAAATTAATGAGTCTACGCAGGTGAGTGACTTTGTATATAGCGGTTTTAATCATCACATACTTGTAAAATATTTTCTTATAAACTATCCCGAGCAGCAGCACGTACAATGTAATTTGGGTCTTGGGTTAGTTTTCGACAGATATCCCGAGGAGTATTCGGATTTTGTGCAATTGCAAATCTTTCAGCCCAGAACCAAGATTTATAGTATCTCCCTAGAAACGAACTAGGTATATGAGGATTCATAAGAAGCAAAAAGCGAGAAAAAGACGGTCTATCAGGAAATTTGAGACATCTATCTAAAAAAGGAATTGCAGCTTCTGGTTCTTGAATTAGTAAACTTTTTACAGCAGCTAAATTAAGTGGATTAAAGTGAAATTCACCTTTTACTGCTGATTGAGTCGCTAACTGAATAAGTAAATATTTATCAGCACCAGTATTTTGAGCGACTGCTAGAGGTAATCTTCGGTCGGGATGATTTACAAATTTGATAAGAATGTCTGTTGGAGTTTTAGGGATTTTGATGTTGGAGAGCGCGTTATCTTGCTCAAAAATTATGATAATTTTCACTTCTCAGCATGCTGATACCCAATTACCAATCCCCAATTACCATTTTTTAAGAATGATAATATTTGTGATAGTACTTGTGGAACATACTCTTATCTCCGTTCGCAACAACTCCTAAAACATTAGTTCGAGATGTTTTCAGATTATCTATAGCTTGTTTGACAATAGAACGTTCTGTTTTATCTATCCTCACTACAAGCACAACTCCATCCGTATGAGGTGCAACCAATGAAGCATCAGCTAGACCAACTAATGGTGGAGCATCGTAAATTACTAAGTCAAATTTTTGATGGAATTCTTTTACTAATTCTTTCATTTTGACAGAAGAAAGTAACCTTGTAGCGTCGGGTGGTATTGCACCAGAAGTAATTACCGAGCATCCGTAAATATCGGGTAAATCTTGCATTACCTCTTCTGCTGGCATATTTCCAGATATTAAGTTACTCAATCCCCACAGATTAGGTAAACCAGTGCGAGCATGAATTTGGGGACGACGCAAATCGGTATCTACAAGCAGTACTTTTTGTCCCATCGATGCAGCTACTTGAGCCAGATTATATGCAACAGTAGACTTTCCATCTCCAGGTAAAGCCGAACTAATAACTATCGAGCGAACTTGTCGGTCGCTACTAAGCATTTGTAAGTTTGTATGAACTACCCGCAAAGCTTCTACAAACTGTCCAGATTGCTGGAAGTAACTATCTGGTGTTGATTCGGGATGAAATATAGAAGAAAAATCCGGGGTATCATCTAACAATTGAGTATTTTGGGAAGATTGTTCTTTTGATGAATTAGCCTTTTTATTTGCTTCTAAGCTTTTATCTATGGGAAGAGCGCCAAGTAATGGTAACTTGAGGTCATCTTTGAGCGTATCAACATTATGATAAGTGTTATCTAGTTTTTCCCTGAGCAGAGCAGCACCGACACCTAAAAGACCGCTAGCAACAAATCCCAAAATCAAATTGCGTGGGATGTTAGGAGATATGGGGTCTTCCGGTAGAATCGGTGCTTTAATTATCTCCCAAGGAAGCTCTGTTTGTGCAGCTTCAATTCGTAAATTTTGACGAGTCGTGAGAAAACGGTTTAAGCTTTCGTTAGCTATTTTTAATTGCTGCTGTAGTTCAGTGTATCTTCGGGCTAAAGCAGGTAATTCCTTGATTCGTGTACTGAGTTGTTGCTCTGCTGCGGAAAGCTGTTGACTCTGCACCTCTAAAGCCTGGACTTGATTTGAAGCCTCCGAAAGAGTAAGATTTAAAATTCTTCGTCCTTCTTGCTGTAGCAAAGGCATTAACTTTTGTCGCTTCTCTTTTAATCTTTGCATTATGGGAGCATCGTCTTGGAAGCGAGTTGATTGCTCTGCAATTTCAGTTTCCAACTGTCGCAATTGAGTAACCAACTGCTGATACACTGTTGCATTTTTTAGAACGGCTAATGCTCCCTGCTCTTGCTGAAGCAGCGCGAAATTAGCCCTCGCTTTCGCTAACTGCTGTTCGACTCCCTGTCGTTGTTCTGATAGTAATTTCAGTTGCTCGCTAACTTGAGAAGATTGGGTGTTAGGGTCAAAAAAATTGTACTCTTGACGAAAAGCCTGTAATTGTTTTTGTAAAGTATCAACTTGTTTGTTAATAGGTGGTAATTCTTTTTCAACAAAGCGAATACCTTGATTTAATTGGGTTTGCCGTTTTTCTAAGCTGTATTTTAAATAGTTTTTGGCAACTGTATCTAATACTTGTTTTATTTGAGTTGGGCTATCGTCTTGATAGCGAACTTCTATAATTTTAGTCTCACCCAAACGAACAATATTTAAAGTATCTTCTTTAATCAAATTTTCATAAGTAATTTCTGGATACTTCTCTTGCAGTTCCTCAACAATATCATTCATTAGTTCGGGACTCTTGAGAACCTCAATCTGGGTTTCGTAATCCAAACCGGATTTACCAAGATTGGTGTCTACAGCAGCAGTGAGTTTTGACAAACTGCTCTCGTCATTTTCATCTACAGGTTCTACCAACAGACGAAAGTTGCTTTCATATTGTGGTGATTGAGTCAGTGTCTTGTAAGTAACACCAGCCATCACGGTAGTTGCAACCCCCACAATTACTAAAGCTCGTCGCTTTAGAAGCCCCAGTAACTGGCTCAAATCCCAATCATTCTCTTCCATTTCAGCCCAGGGAAAAGGTTCTGGAGGAAGAAATGGAGGTGCAGAATGTCCGTTCAAGTTGTTGTTTAAAGGTTGAGAAGTATTCTGCATTATTTACTCAGATATAGTGACTAATTTTTTTGCAGCATTAACTCGGAAGAATCAACTTTTATAATCGAAAGGATTCTGAATAATCGAATCACTAGAAAAAGATAACTATTTTATAGTTTTATAATTTCTCGTAAATTTTAACTATATAAAGACAAGTAGCCAATGATAATTACTACATTTTTTTCAAAATACACAAAATATTTTTGATATATGTGTTGCAGTTTATATTTTTACGATTAAAGGTATTTTTACTTAAATTAGTGCTAATCAATTTTCTTAAAAATAGTATTTTTTATGACAAATATCAACAATTCATGAGACTTATCTTTATTTTATATATA
>CAKZYM010000853.1 GCA_937884685.1 uncultured Calothrix sp. | reverse complement strand
TTTGAGCGATAAAATCTGTAATATCTTGAGTTGGAATCCAAGGAGAACCCAAACGTACATAAATATCTCCTGGAAGTAAGGAAGCTGGTTGGACTTTTTCTAAAGCTTCGATATTAACTTTTAATTCTGGATTAGTTTTTACTGCTTCTTGAGCAATTTCTAGTTTGTTTCTAACATTACCAGACAAATATTCATCACTCGTTACCCACCGTTCAAATTTCGGGTCAAAATAAATTAGTTTATCCTTCTGCAACTTTGAAATAATATCTTGTGAAGATTGGGAAAGTAATTTCACCGTGAAATCTATATCAATACGTCCCTTCTCGCTCAAACTATAAATTAATGCATCCAATACTGTATCTGCACTTATTTTTGGCTGATATTCGCGGATGGTGCGTTTGCTGAAAATATCAGTCTTACTTGCTGTTTTACTATCCGGGTCATAGTTTTCTAGTGCGAGTAACAACGGATACTCTGGGTCTGATGCAAAAACTCGGCGATTACCTATAGAGTGTAAATATCCATAGCTTCTGATAAAACTGTCGTAAGCGCGATTGAGACGTTTTTGCGCTTGCGATAATTGTTGGTCAGTACCACCGCAAGATTGAACTTTGAAAACCTCTTTAACTACTTCTCGCAACCTAATTAGCCAGAATAACCGTAAGCGGGGTATACCAATCACATTTATTCGCTCTAACTTTCCCTCCATAACTTTCCAGGGGTGGTTCTCGTACCAAATGAAAGAAAAAGGTTTGATTTTATTTTGTAAATCTGGGGGAATTAATATTGATTTTGATTTTCTAGCAATTTTATTCTTTGGTTTTGTATCTTCGGTTTTGAGGTAAACTTCTTCTGGCAAACGGGTAAATGCAGTTCTAATTGCTGATATTAAATCTCTTCCATCGCTTGTTAACCCCAGACGATTAGCTCCACCATAAAGTTTATCTACAGTTAGCTTTCCTAAAAGCATTTCTGGATTATTTTGATAATAGTAAGGCATTGATAACGGCAAACCATCGGAAGATGTTAATGCGCTATCGCAAAGGTCGAGCCATTTAGTTGAAGATGGTTCTTGTTCGGGTTGACGCTTTTGTAGAATAATTAAATCGGTGGTGACTTGAGTATTAGTAAATGCCATGAAAGCATCACTGGGTAAGCGTATTGCTCCTACTAAGTCAGCGCTTTTTGCAAGTAATTCTCGTACTCCTCTACTACGACGAGATTGTAGCGTTCCAACAGAAGTGATAAAAGCAATCAATCCACCAGGACGAATAAAATCAAGGGATTTGATAAAAAAGTAGTCATGTAGATTATAAATTGGTAGTTTATTGTACCTTGGGTCGTTAGGAGTAATATTGCTTAAAGGTACGTTACCTATGGCTAAATCAAAGTAATTATGGGGTAGCATCACATCTTCAAAACCTTTGATATAAATATCGGCTACTGGGTAAAGTTGTTGAGCGATACGACCTGAGATTGAATCCAGTTCGATACCAGTCCATTTTGCACTACGGTTCCAAGCTGTGGGTGCGAGTCCCAGGAATAAACCACAACCCATACTCGGTTCTAAAATACGACTTCCACAAAAGCCTAAATGCTTCAATCCTTGATAAATTTCTTGGATGATTTCTGGTGTGGTGTAGTACGCATTAATAATACTTTTTCTCGCTGCTTGATATTCTGCTGGTGTGAGTAATGCTTTTAGTTGATTTCCAAGATGTTCCCAACTAGGTTTAAGAGGTTCTTCAAATATTTCTGGTGCGATTCCCCAACCTAAATATTCGGCAAGTATTTCTTGTTCTGTAGCTGTAGCGTGACGGTTTTCTTGGTCAAGTTTTTTGCTTAATTTGATTGCTTCAATGTTCTTAGCCGCTTTAGTTTTTATTCCTCCTTTACCTATATTATGAGTAAGTCTAAAATTTTTAGGTAAAGTAGTTTGAGCCTTTTGGTAATTGATGGTTTGCTCGAATAGAGATAGTTGATAGGCTTGTGTCATTAGAGTGAATATGATTTATCTTCACCCCAGTGAAAGCAATTTTTATTTTATAAAAGAGAAAAACGCTCGCTATTATTTGTGGATAGCGAACGCTGTTATTCGATAATTCTAAAAGAAGGAAGGAGTTAGGAGGAAGAAGGAAGAAGGTAATTATTTTTTAATACTATAGTTATGAATTTAAAACGATATTATTGAAAAAACAATATTTTAAGGCGCATAGCGCAAGGGAATATTTACGTCCTTGTTTCATGCTTAGCTGTTTTAAAACGTGAGTTCTTCTTCCGCTCAAACCCTCTTCCCTCTTACTTCGTGATTGTTTTCTTTAGAATGTATTTATTTAACATATAACTGTAGTTTTTTCTATCTTTTAAAAATATAGGTTTCCCTAAGCCTAACTTCAATTGAGAAGTAGGAGTCAATAAACCAATCTTGTACAATTGCTTTCCAATCAATGTAGAACGTGGGAATATTTAATTCTTCAAGCTGTCGAATTTTTCCGCATTCTTTCCACATCTGATAAACAAAATCTTTTTCGTTTTCGTATTCACCTAAATAACGGTCTTTAAAATCTTCTTCTGTAGCATAATTACTACCATAGTGTTCGTAGTAAACTGCGTAAGCTTTGCCGTGTTCTTCAAGAAGTTGCGCTAATTCAGAGACTGTTTCTATATCTTCATATTCACTAAGTTCTATTCCTTCCCAGAATTCATAATCATGTATCGCAAACTCCTCACAAGGTTCTGTATCTGCGACTGGCGACCATGAAAGCATCCATTTAATATCGTCTTCGATATCTTCTGGTTGTTGAGTGCAATCAATCCATAAACCATGTAGATATCCAGCATTATAAGCACTGAGACAGGCTACATATATTTTGGGTGTATCTTCATCGGTATATTCCCTTTCTTCACTAGGAAATGGCAACATACATCTTAAACTAGCATTTCTTTTAACAATTTTTACCTGAGCTAAAGCAACAGCTAAATTTAAAGCTCTCAAATCAATATTTTGAACAAATAAAATATTGTTCAAACGTTCTGTGTTGTAAAGTTGTTCTGCTACAGATACAGCATCCTGTTCTGATTCAAATATTAAATTCATTGTTGAATATTTTTGTTGAATGAAGTGAAGGGGCAGTTTTACGACTTACCCCAAGTCTTAAAAACTAGCTATTAGTTATTGTTTAAGACCGTTACCATTTTGCAAATATTCTGATGCTTGGATATTACATTGACAGTTTTTCATTTCTGACAATTCCCACTGCAAAGTCTCTATTTTCTGATTGATTTGTTGTTCAGTCACGCTGCGAAGATTGTTTAACAACTTTTCTAAGATAGGTATCTGATTTGGGTGAAATTCAATGGTTAATTTTTCGTTATCAGCATAACAAATTACAAGTTCTACAAAACCAGACAGAATAAAGGTATTTAGGTAAGTAGTGTCTAGTAATTTTATGGTTGTTGAACGGTAAACTTCTATGTTGCTTTCCATTGCTTCAAATTCATAACTTTTCGCCCTCTGCAACAGCAAATTATGTATTAATTTTAAATGGGTACTTCTGGAATATTTTCTATATATAGAAATGTGTATTATCTTTATCCAGTAATAAAGCTTTTAGTTAATTAATTTGGATTTCAACAAGCTTTCACCAATCTCTGCTTCAACTGTGTATATCTCTCCTGAGATTTCCTAGAACGAACGCACATACCTATTGCTTTCTTACTACCAATAATAATCGCCAACTTCTTTGCACGAGTTAAGCCAGTATAAAGCAAATTCCTGTTCAACATTACGAAATGTTGCGAGTACAATGGCAAAAATACAACGGGATATTCCGAACCCTGCGACTTATGTATACTAACGCTCCAAGCTAAATTAATTTCGTTTAAATCAGCATAATCGTAAATCACATCACGTTCTTGAAATTTTACGATAACTTCCTGTTCTTCCGTATCAATGTTGGTAATAAAACCCATGTCACCATTAAAAACCTCTCGCTGGTAATCGTTAGTTAATTGAATAACGCGATCGCCAACTCTAAAAATAATCCCACCCCTTGTTACTTCTACTT
>CAKZYM010000852.1 GCA_937884685.1 uncultured Calothrix sp. | reverse complement strand
TAGCTGCACCCTTCTAGGGTGTTGGGTAAAATATTTGTTCAAAATTGGGATGCTCCCGTTTTGATTTTTTAATCTAAGGTATCTATTGTTATTTTTTATTTAACCAAGCTCTTCTCGATTACTTTCACACCCACCCAGGAATGAAACTCCTAGGCTAATAGCAGAAGTCTTATTAATAGAACTGGGGGAAAGCATCTTTAATAATTTAAAATTCATAACTTTCTCTTGTTGGTTTATTTTTCACTGACACCAAGTCCCTACCACTTTTCCTGTCAATTCTTCTCCGAACCATGGTGTATTATTCGATAAACTATGTAAATTATTACTCTCGACTTTCCAAGTTTCTTGGGGATTAAATAAAGTTAATTCCGCTTTTTCTCCAACTGCAATTTGACTCGGACTTTGTTTTAAGCATTCTGCTGGATTGGTAGAAAGCGCTTTCCATAATTCTAAAGCTGTAAATTCACCTGTTTCTACCAAATTTCGCCATAACAAAGGTAATGCTAGTTCTAAACCTATTGCTCCTGGAGGTGCTTGAGCAAATGCTACGGTTTTTTCTTCGTAAGTAAATGGTGAATGGTCTATAGCTATTGCGTCTAAAACTCCCTGACGTACTCCTCGACGCAATGCCATCATATCTCTTGGATTACCCAAAGGTGGTTCTAAGTTTAATGCTGTATGATAGGTTTTTACTGAGGAAGTATCGAGTAATAAATGCATCCAAGTAGTGCTAGCTGTTACGGGTAAACCTTTAGCTTTTGCATCTTTTATTAATTCGACACTTCTTGCTGTAGATACCCGCATGATGTGAATGGGGGTAAACGTATTCGCGACTAGTTCAAGTAAAGCTGCAATTGCTGAAGTCTCGGAAGAGAGAGGGTTTCCCGGTAATCCCCACTGAATTGAGTTTGCACCTTCACGCATTATTCCATCCGCTGAAATATTGCGATCGCAACACCAAAAAGCAGCAGGTTTTCTCAATGGTTGCAGATATTCGAGGACTCGACGTACTAAAGCTAAGTTGTTTAAAGCATCACCATCAGCAAAGCCAACAGCTCCTGCATTTTTTAAATCTGCTAGTTCGGTCATTTTTTCTCCCTTCACATCTTTGGTAATTGCACCCCAAATATTAAGGAGAGGAAGAGATGAAGGATTAGATAAAGAGGTTAAGTTTGAATTTTTGTGAAGCTGTTGTAATTGTGCTACAACTGCTGGATTATCAATACTTGGAGATGTATTGGGTAAAAGAGTAACGCGAGTAAAACCACCAGCACAAGCAGCTTTGAGGAAAGATTCAACAGTTTCTCTTTCTTCAAAACCCGGTTCTCCGGAATGACTGTATAAATCAATTAATCCAGGTCCTAAAACCAAAGATTGGCAATCATGAATTGAAGCATCACTAGGGATATCAGAAATTTTATGATTTACTGATTTTATATAGCCATTTTCAATTAATACATCAGCAACTTGGTCAGTTGTAGTTAAAGGATTGATAATCCTTACTTGTTGTAGAACTTCAGTTGTCATTTTGTTAGTTGCGGGTTGTAGCTATTAATAGTGTTACAGAAACCTGGTTGCTTCTCAATCACTTATGAAAAATTTTGATATTCTAGGAATGGAAACTCAGTTTTTATCAGGTCTTATAATTTAAAATATTTACTTATAACTCTTAACTCCTAACTCCTAACTCCTAACTCCTAACTCCTAATTCCTAACTACTAACTCTCAACTTTTCACATTGCTCCAGTCACCGTTTCATCTAACACGTTTCCTGTCAGGTAAGAAGTAATATTAATTGCCTGAACTATAGGAAAACTATCTAAACCTTTGGGATAATCAATGACATTCAAACAACAGTTGCTCTGGCGAAAATTCCAGAAATTTTCTGCTGATAATCCTAAAATATGGCAGAGTAAAATTTGATTTGTACCACCATGAGCAACTATCAATACAGTCTTTAACTGATTTTCTAATGCTGACTTAATAATTGACTCATAAACTTCCACCGTGCGTTGCCAAACCTGCTGTAAACTTTCTCCTAAAGGCATTTGATAATTTTCTGGTGTTTCGTACCAGCGCTGTAATTCTTCGGGAAATTCTTGCTCAATTTCTGTTTTTGATTTTCCTTCCCAAACTCCGTGAATTATTTCTTTAAATCCATCATTTAATTCTATATCTACGCCTTGATGATGGTTTAATATAATTTCCGCCGTTTCTTGGGCACGCAATAATGAACTACTATATACTTTATCGATAGAAATATCTTTGAGGAAATCAGCTACTTTACTGGACTGTAATTTACCATTTTCATTAAGTGAGATATTAACTTGTCCTTGATATTTACTTTGCTGATTCCATTCAGTCTCCCCGTGACGGACTAATAATAGTCTTAATCCTCGATGATTCGGGCGCAATGAAGGTAAAGTTTCCCCCATATGCTGGGTTTGATTGAATGATTCTATTTGAACTTTATATTCATTAAAACTACTATTATTACTACCAGCAAAATTAAGTATATTAATACAACAATTAGATTGCTGAATATGCTGCATATAGCCAGGAGAAATATGACTTGCAGTTTGAATTAAACAACGATTGATGCAGCTATGAGCGACTACAAGTATAGTTTGATTAGGATGTTTTGGTAAAATTTCTTGCCAAAATTGCTGTGCTTGTTCGTATAATGCCAAAATAGGAAAATATTCGACAGTTTTGTCACCATCTTGAAGCAGCATCCGCAATTTATCCGGATTTTCTTTCCAGATTTTATGGTCTTCGGGAAACTGTTCTTGCACCTCTGTAGCAAGCATTCCTTCCCACAAGGGTAAATGAATTTCTTTGATTTTAGGACTTTCTTGAAGAGCAGGAGTATTATCTAGATTAGCTTTAATTTCATCATAGATAATCTTTGCTGTTTGTTTTGCTCTTTTGAGGGGACTGCAATAAATTGCATCAAAGGAAATATGATTAAGAGCCTTACCTACTTTTAACGCATCATTACGACCTTTTTCAGTTAATTCAGATTCATCTAAAAGTCCTTGAATGCGTCTAACGATATTATAAGTGCTTTGACCGTGGCGTACTATAATTACTCGCGTCAAAATCTCCCCTCCTTTCTCTCAAGAAATAATTTTACTTGAAAGTGTGACGGAATTGAAAATTGGGCATAGGGTATGGGAAATTGGGAATTAAAATTATTTTCTATTCTCCATTGCCTATTTTATTATTTTTCTAGCATCCCTTTGTAAGGATGAGCCAGCAAACAAATAAAAACCCGTTTTGACGGGCTTATATCGCTTGATATTTGGTTGAAACGGTTTACCTGAGAAAAATAATCTAAAAAAAATGCTAGAAATGGATTTATACAAGATATATGAGGAAATAATTTACTGCAATTCCTTTATCTTGCATTCCTTCTATTGTCGGTATTAGTCAAATCAAATTGTACCTGTAATCCGTCATTACCATTAAGGGTTTCTTCACCCGGTTCTAAATAAACTGGTGTATTGTTTATTTGAACCTGTTCTCTAGTTCTCCGAAAACTAGCTGCATCTTGGATGCTACCAGCCGGATTCGCATTAGAAGGCTGAATAATGAAGAAACTAGGAAAATCTTGATTTGCTGTTCTTTCGCTAACTCCCATCAACGAATCACCAGATAAGCTATAACCTTTCCCTTCTATATCTCTAGAAGTCTGTGCGCTAACGGGGTTAGCAATATTTGCGACAACTGCTGCTATTCCTAAAACAGTCAACAACTTAAATTTCAACATTCTTATTCACACTCCGCTATATATCTGCAATAGCCCGCTCATAAAGCATGCAATCGCCATTAATTATATGCGAGTCTATATTGGAATACCCTAGTTAATATACGTATCTTATCAAGTTATGATTATTCTTTCAAATTGAAAATTCTTGCGTTTACCCTGTATATCGTAAGCTTTATTTTATATTTTAGATTTTTTCTTTTACATCTGTTAAATTACTAAAATTAAAGTAGTCACAAGTCAACTATTTTTAAGATTATTTAACCTATTACTCTTCTTCAAAGATTTGATTGATTAAGTAATCTAAATACTAAACGTTGCTAAATTGAGATATGAATTTATTCTTCTTATATCTAAGATGCACCTAAATCCCCCATTTTTGGGGGACTTGAAATTATTTTTCTCCTTCAAAATTGGAGATTGGAGGGCAAATTATACTGCTAATCAGTAACCTCAAAACTATTGCATTGCGAGTTGAGAAGCAATTTGTTGACGCAATTGCTGGGGAAGCAGTACGCGATTAACTGCGTGAATAACTCCATTACTAGCTACAATATTTGCATTTGTAACACTAGCATTATTTACAATTACTCGTTGAGGAGTTACCCGAACTGCTACCCCACCATATAATGTATCTACATTACCGGTTGATAATTGATTAGAAGTTACTTTTCCTTTTACTACGTGGTAGGAAAGAACTTGGCGTAATAAATTTTTATTTTCTGGTTTTACCAAAAATTCTAATGCTCCTTCGGGTAAAGATTGTTCAAATGCTAGGTCGGTAGGAGCAAAAACTGTATAGGAACCGTTTGCAAGTGTATCAGCTAGGCCTGCTGCTTGAACAGCTTTTACAAGAGTATCAAAGGAATCGTTTGCTACTGCAACTTCAACTAGATTCTTGTTACTAGTTGACATCTTAATTTCACCGTGATGATTAGCTCTAGCAGGAACAGTTACCAAAGCACTAACGCTAAATATACCAGCGATTACAGCAAGATTTTTGAGCAGTCTACTTAGGGTATTAGTATTCATAATTATGATTGCTAATTTTTAAGAAATGTAACTTACCTTTTATGTTAATAATTTTGTTTTAAGCTTATATCCCCTTATAGAAATAAGACTTTTGATAGAGTTGATATCCTTGCAAAAAAATATATATAAATTAAAAAAAATGTTTTTTCAATTACCAGTTAGTGATTTTTACCTATATTATTTGGTCAAAATCTCAGCATGAAAAGTGGGTAATAATAAAATATTTTTAATTTTTTTATTTCACTTTTTTAGTTTAAGTTTCAATAGTAAACTTAACGGTAAAAGTAGTTTGAGCTTCTTGGCTATCTAACTCAATAGTTGCATTTAAAAGTTTGACTAATTTCTTTACCAAAGCTAACCCGATACCACTCCCTCCATGCTTCCAAGGGTCATGAGATGGAATACGATAAAACTTATCAAAAATGTGTTTGCGCTCTTCTAAAGGTATTTCTATTCCTGAATTACTAACGCTTAAATAAAGATTATTATTTTTTTCCTCAGCAGTAACAGTAATAGTTTCTTCGGCTGGAGTATATTTACAAGCATTAGTAATCAGTTCGTTGATTACTCGTTCTAAAAGTGTAATGTCTGACTGGATTGGAGATATCTTTTCTGGAATATTAATATATAGTTTTTGCTGATGTTGCTGGATTTGCTCTTTAAAAGGCTCTATTATTGTCAGAATAAATTCTCGTAAATCTATCATTTCAGGGATTAAAGTTGCATTTTCAGCATCAAGATAGCAAAGTGTCAGCAAATCATTAACCGATTTATTTTGTTGCTGACAAGAACCTTTGAATATCTGGAAAACGCGCTGGAATTTATCAGATTTTATTCCTTTTATTCCCTGAGTTATAATTAGTTTTTCTAAAGTTTGAGAAGCTAATAATATGCTAGTCATCGGAGTACGTAACTCATGAGAAATAGTTTTGAGAAAGTCGTCTTTGAGGGTATTTAGTTTTTCCAACTCTTTTACTTGGGCTTGAGATTTTTCATAAAGCCGCGCTTGACGAATAGCAATCGCACATTGATTGGCTACTTGTTCAACTAGACGAATTTCTAACTCATCGAATGCTTCCTCTTTTAGTTTGAGTAACCAGATATTTCCTAAAATACCTTGATTGTCAAAAATTGGACATGCTAATCGAGTAACCTTTTTTATTTGCGAACCTAACGAAGCAATTCTTTCTACAAATTGAATCGATTGTTTTTGTAATAACTGTTGGTATTCTGGAAAATCCGCTATTTGTTTGCTTCTTTCCTCACAAACTAACTGTGTTTTGCTATATTCAAAAATAATGTTTGCTACAGTATGAAAGTTTTCGTAAAGTTCGATTTTACAACGTTTAATATCTAGGACTTCTCCCAATTCCTGAGTGACTTTTTGTAATATCTGAGTTTCATCTAAACTATCTCTAACACTCTTAGTAACTCGTGTTATCAAAGCTTCAAACTGAACGGCTTTTTCTAATTTTGCAGTTCTATTTTTTACCTTTCGCTCTAGATAAGTATTGAGACTTTGTACTTGCTGGTAAAGCTCAGCCTGTTGAACTGCAATTCCTACATGATTCGCTAATAGTTTAAGTAATTCTATTTCTGATGAGTTCCACTGACGAGAAGATTCGCAATGTTGAGCAATCAGGAGTCCCCACAATTTTTCCTCTGCAATAATCGGAACAACTAAATTAGCTTTGACCTCAAAACTTGCGAGCAAATCTTTATAGCACTCAGGTAGACGAGCAGTTTCAACATTTTCAATTACTCGGATTCCCCCCTGCTTATATTTTTCTATATGTTTTTCTGTAAGACAAGGATCTTTAATCTTGGAACCAATCACAGCTTGATATGGAGCAACGACCGATTCAGCAACCATAAGTCCGCTCCAATCTGGCTCAAAACGGTAAACCAACACTCTATTCGTTTGAAGAAAGAGTCGAACTTCTTGCACCGTCTGGTTGATTATTGAATCTAAATCCAATGATTGCCGAATTCGCAGGGTAATTGCTGTTAACAATCTTTCCCGCTCAACCTGAGATGCAGATATTTTATTATCACCTTCTGAGATTAGTTCAGACAAAAAAAACACTCTATCCGCAATAAGACTGTGACAATTTTGATTGAAAAATTAATATTTTCTTCATTATCTTAACATTTAACTTAATAATAATTTCCATTTTGAAACAAATTAGATATATATGAATAATTAACAAATGATTAACTGAGCATTTGTGCTTAAAAACTTGTGTTAAGTTTTATTAACGTAGAGCAACAAATCACTCTTTTTAAAACAATGTAAGTAGTCAGAGGTGATGAAAAAAGAGGACATTTTGAGACGATATCAGTGTGGAGAAAGGAATTTTAGACAAATTGATTTGTCTAGAGTAGTTCTTTGTCGAGAAAACTTACCACAAATAGACTTTTCTCAAACCATATTAACTCAAGCCAATCTGCAAAATATCAACCTCACCCAAGCATTGTTGATTGAAGCCGACCTTACGGAAGCTTGCTTAGAAAAAGCGATTTTATTTCAAGCTTCCATGCAGTTATCTAACTTGAGTCAAGCAGTCTTATCACAAGCAGATTTAAGAGAAGTCAATCTCAGTGAAGCACTACTATACCAAGCTTCTCTAAGAAAATCTCAATTGCACAAAGCTAATCTGAGCCAGAGTATTTTACAGAGAGCATTTATGAGAGAAGCCAATCTGAATTACGCTATTTTATCTGAAGCCAATCTTCAACAGGCAAATTTGATGAATGCAGAATTGATAGGAGCAGATCTAAGTAGAGCAAACTTGGAAGGAGCTTTTTTAGTAGAAGCTAATTTAAAAGGAGCTAATTTAGAAGGAGCTAATTTGAATCGGGCTGTTTTGACTGGAGCGATTATGCCTGATGGTAGTATTTATAAATAGA
>CAKZYM010000851.1 GCA_937884685.1 uncultured Calothrix sp. | reverse complement strand
CTACTTGCTACTTATTAGCAGTGAATCTCTTAACTCGAACTCACGTTAATTAGCAGTTGGTTGAGTATAAGAATTAATTCGATTTGTTTCGGTTTTAGGTGATGGTTTCCAGTAGCTAGCAACTAAACCAACCATTAACCACCATATAGTATTCACTTGGGGACGATACCATACAGTGTCAACCAAACCATGACCTAGCATACCTACTAAAGCAACGATTCCTGCAATTAACCATAAACCTTCTACATTTCGTTGCAGTCTTAAACGTCGTAACTGTACAAGACCAGAATTAAATGTAACAACTAACAACCAAAGGAAACAGAACAAGCCAATCAAACCTGTCTCGACTGCGACTTCAAGAAAAACTGAATAGGCGCTAAGAGCAGTAAAATTAGGACGTTGGTAGTAAGGATAAATCTTGTTAAATGCACTATTACCAGGGCCAATACCAATTACCGGCCGGTCTTTAATCATTTCTATAGCAGCCATCCAAACATTAATTCGGAAGTTATTACTACTATCACCTCTACCAGCAAAAATACTCAAAACTCTGTCGCGGACTGGTGGAACAAATAATACAGCTAAAACAGATACTGTTCCTAAACTTATTAAAAGAATTGGTAGCGACCAGGTACGCCAAAAAGGAGGCATATCGATACTCCACCAGTACAACATTAATATAGAAAGTACTAAAAATGATACTACTAAACCAATCCAACCACCACGACTAAAAGTAAGAACCAAACAAGCACTATTTACAATAAACATAGTGATTGCTAAAGCCTTTTTAGGCAGACTACGCCATGCAAAAATAGCAACAAAACTCAAAACTACAGCGGTCAGAATATAGCCAGCAAGTAAATTTGGATTACCTAAATAACTGTATATCCTTGTGGTTTTAGATAAAGATGATTCTGGATCAACCCAAGTTGCTAGTGCTTCTGCACCGAAAAACCATTGTCGTAATCCATTTACGCTAACAATTAAAGATATATGTAGATAAACCGTAATTAAGAAAGAACGAATACGGGAAGATTTAAGTAACCTTGCACAAAGAGCAAATAGCAATAAATATAAAGTTAGTTTTGTCCAACCTGTAAATGCTGCTTTTTTAACTGGTGATAGTGCTGTCGCTACACTCGCGATTCCCCAATAAAGAAAAATGAGTAAATGTATTGGTGTAATTCCTGCACCGTTATCGGTCGGTTCATCTGAAGCAGTTAGTAATAACCAGAATCCGACACAAGCTACAAGTAGTAAACCAATTAGTGCATTAGAAACGAAAGGAGCCAAGATATATACAATGCTTAATAATGCAACCGCAATTGCATCACCCCAGCGGAGTAAAATGCTAGTCTGCCGCCAAGAACTTAAAAGCCCAACAGAAAGACGGTATAAATAGCTAGAAGTAATATACTGCTTCAGGGGAAGAGAAGATAAAGTTAATTGTTGCCAAAAGAAATCCATACAGTTCGAGCCTTAGTCAATTAGCATCGAGCGAAAATCATGGACTAATAATAATGTGCTTAGTCCCAAAAAGGTAATAGTGTAGACTGCATTTAGGAAATATTTAACCAAATCATTAGTTAAATGACTAATTAAACAATTAATCAAGTTTCCATTTTGCTGTGGTGGTAATAGTTTTGTCCTTAACTATTACCACTTACCCATCAATCATTACAAACTACCTTTAATCCGAAAATTTTCCTTCGATGCTAAGACGGAGATTGTTGGGAAAGCAGCAAATATTCTGCATGAATTTTCGGCATATTTAAGCATTCGTATCTTGTACTACTTCAGCACTACCTTGGTCTAAGGGTAAAGAAAGTACATAACGATATCCCGATTCTGGCGAACCTTGAATTGTGATATCCCCTCCATGTAACTCTGCTAATTGACAACTGAGCAATAAACCCAAGGTTTCGCGGGATACTCCACCCGATTGTGGTTTACCTTCACCGTCGGAAGCATCAACAGCAATTCCACTTGAAGAAATATTTTCTGTAGTTTGGAAATTATCGCTCCTTAATGAGTTACTACTAAAGCTTTCTGTACTTTCAAGATTCTGGTGGAAGGCTGAATTAATATCGGATGCGAGTTACATAGAAGATATTTGAGAAAGACGGAAATAGGGGTCTACTTCGGTTATTCCTTCTCCCAACCAAGGATGAGAAACCCAAATAGTCAGCAAGAGCGCATCTTCTTTATAAGAAACATGAATTCTGACAACGCTACCTGTAGCAGAAAGTTGAATCACGCTAAAAATCAGGTGATAGAGAATTTGCCGCACTTTATCTTTATCTAATGGCAAAATACGATTTCGTCCGGGTTCTATAGATAGACGAATATCTTGCTCGCGACGTGCTGCTGCTTCTTCTAAAGTATTGATAGCTTGCTGACAAAGCATTTCAATATCTACAGGAGCCAGGTTTAACTCGGTATTCGTGTCATCCATGGAACCGAGTTCAGAAATCTCGTTGACCAAGGAAAGCAAATATCTGCCACTATGCTGAATAATTTCTAGGTATTCTCTTTGCTTGGTTGTCAGAGGACCATAAATTTCCCTTCCTAAAACACTAGCCATACCTAGAACTGATGTTAACGGAGTACGTAACTCCTGAGTCAACTGTCCTAAAAGCTGCAATTTCAACTGACTGGTAAAAACCGAGTCTTGAAAAGTGGGAGCGCTGATTTTAATTTCAGAAGTAGTGGTTTCTTCCGAATTACTGGTTGAATTAGAAGAAATACTTTTTGCTGGAGCCGCTTGCAGCAATCGGTTCCGCTCGAATTCACTCATACTCCAGCGAGCAATGATTTGGAGAAACTCAATGTCGCGAGTAGTGAAATTGCGCGGCATTAAATCCATTACCGCTAATGCACCCAAACAATACCCTTGAGCATCAATCAGCGGCACTCCTACATATGCACGAATCCCATAATCCTGTACCAGCTTACCATTAATAAGTTCTATTTTATCGAGCTTGTGAGTATCGTTAATCACTACTATCTGCAAGCTTTCAACTACTTGGGTACAGAAAGATTCTTGCCGTGATAGTTGACGGGTTTGTGCTAACTGATTCATTAGCCCCAAGCGAGATAAACCCACTGCTGACTTGAACCAATGACGCTCGTTATCTACAAACCCCAAAATCGAAATAGGTGCTTCGAGGAAGTGGGCAGCAGTTTGAGTCGCTTCTTCAAAAACCGGAATTGTTTCTGGTTGCCGCAAACCCAGCTTCAATAGAGCTTGAAGCCTCTGCTGCTCTTCATTTTCAGGTGTTGCCCAACCATCTTTATGGGCAAACATTTTGTTTTCAGGCTCTACCATTACCACTGCTACCTTAATATTTTTTGGAAACTGTATTTCATGTAACTTTTGTTTCTGAGTCTTTACTATTCTTAAGCATTCCCCAAATTCACCTCAGACAAACAGCTTGTTAAAAATTTTTTTCCGAGAAGGGAAGTTTCTAACCGTTTCGAGTATCTGAGTGAGATAGTTTCGGGGCTAATTAGTCGATGCTGCTACAGAGTAGTTATATCTGTTGTGCCTTATAGTTAATAGATAAAATTATTACTATTAAGCAAGGGGTTAAAGATTATTTATCGACATATGAAATCATGACCGTGGGTCTACTGATTTTGCGATTAATCATGTTTTTTATAGTAAATTCACTGTTGCCATTATGATTAGAAAAACTATCAATGGTAATTAGTTAATTCATTATATAAAGTCAATTTTATTCATAAATACCTTAAATGTTTTGAGTATTTTCATCTACTTCTTTTTCGTAATTTTATTTTTAAGTAAAAAAAAGAGTATAAATCCGTAATAAGTTAAGCCGATTGTATACGAGATTGGATTTTTAATATCAATCTATGAGGGCCAAAGAAAGTTTTTACCTGTATGTGACTCGGCACTCAAGTGTTGTTAGACTTGCCTTTTTGAGATAAATCAATGATTAACGACCAAAAAAATACTCAACCGATTGTCATAAAAATAAGACAAAATGAGATAAAAAATAGCAAAATATCAGTCAATGATTGAAAGTATTACAAGATAAAATTAAATATAATCTCATAAATTTAATACAAAATTTACATAACCTTCATGATTTTTGTTTGCTGATTTATAGGTAGTTAGTCATAAATAGATAAGGCATGTATAAAAAAAAGATTTTATTAAAAGAGGCTGCGGATTATATGAGTAATGAAAATGTGAAAATTCCCTTTGTAGACTTAAGTTTGCAGCATGAATCAATAAAAAAAGAAATACGGCAAGCAATTGATGATGTCTTGGAGCGAGGAGACTTTATTTTAGGTAAAGCAGTCAGCGATTTTGAAGCGGAATTTGCTGCTGCTTCTGGTGCTGAATATGGCATTGGTGTTGCTAGTGGTACTGATGCTATAGCTTTGGGTTTACAGGCCTGTAATATAGGGGCTGGAGACGAGGTTATCCTCCCTGCAAATACATTCGTGGCGACATTGATTGGAGTTTTGCGTACTGGTGCAAAACCAATTTTTGTCGATTGCGACCTAAACACTGCTTTAATAGATTTAGCAGCAGCAGAAAATGCAATTACACCAAATACGAAAGCTATTATACCAGTACATCTGTACGGTCAAGTGGTGTCTCCTAAAAAATTAGTAGATATTGCTCAAAAATATAATTTAATAATTTTTGAAGATGCAGCACAAGCTCATCTAGCTCATAGGGATGGATATCAAGCAGGGTCTTTAGGAACAGCAGCAGCTTATAGTTTTTATCCTAGTAAGAATCTGGGTGCATTTGGAGATGGTGGAATATTAGTCACGAAAAATCAGGAAGTTGCCCAAAAAATGTCCCGTTTGCGGAATTATGGTGCAACTAAAAAATATTACCACGTGGAACCGGGAACAAACAGCCGTTTAGATACTTTACAAGCAGCAATACTGCATGAAAAGTTACCTCATTTAGCAGGGTGGAATGCTAGCCGTCTGGAAATAGCTCGACAGTACGATAAGGAATTAGAACCTTTGAATTCGCTGGGAATTACTCCCATGAAAAATCAAAGTGGTGATGGACATGTTTATCACCTTTACGTCATTAAAATAGATGATAAATGTCCTTTACAAAGAGAGGAGATCCAAGAAAAGCTTGGAAGTTTGGGAATTCAAACCGGGATTCATTATCCAATTCCCTGCCATCTCCAGCCTGCTTTTAAGGATTTAGGTTATCAAATCGGAGATTTCCCTCATTCAGAAAATCTAGCAAAACAAATATTGTCTTTACCTATGTATCCTGGTTTAACTAGTAGTCAAGTTAAGGAAGTAGTAGCAGCAATTGCGTCAGTAGTTAGCGAACGACAATATAAATTGCTCCATGTTTAAGAAGCAATTGTTTGGTTATTAGCGATTTGTCAGCAGAACTAGATTCGGTTTTATATCTGAATTTTGGATTACAAGTTACGAAATGTAGTTTAAGATTTCGATTTTCATCTTTTTAGATGAAATTAGATAAAGGTTGGTTCTTTTATAAAAATGATTCTACTAAATATCATCGCGGGAACTTTAATCCAAAATCCCAAATCTAAAATCCAAAATAAATTAGCTGCTGACATTTTTACCTTTGAAGTATACAAAGTTAATTAACTAAAATCATGTTAACTCAGCACCAAGAAAGACCATTAATTCCACCAAAAATATTTAATTTAGCGATACTAGGCATATTAGCTTTGCTCTATGCTCCCGTATTAATGTACTGGTTTGATGGCTGGATAAATAAAAGCATCAGTACGGAACACGAATACTTTAGCCACGCAATTATTGGTTTTCCGTTTGCGGCTTATCTAGTTTGGTTGAATCGCAAACAATGGGTGAGATTACCGGATAAAACTCATTTCTCCGGTGCAATATTATTAGCATTAGGAGGAGTTTTCTATCTAAGCGGCGTAGGTGAATGGGTAAACCTTTCTTTTCCGATTATATTAACTGGATTATGTATATGGTTAAAGGGAATTAAAGGTTTGAAGCTACAGGCTTTTCCTTTATTATTAATTCTGCTGGCAACTCCTAATTCCGTGCCTTATTTGATTGCACCTTTTACTTTACCTTTGCAAACCTTTATTGCTGGAGTTGCTGGTTTCATTGTTAATCAGTTTGGTTTAGATGCAACTGTAGATGGAATTAATATATATGTAAACGACCGGACTGTAGAAGTGGCTCCATATTGTGCGGGGTTAAAAATGCTGTTTACTACTATTTATGTTGGTTTGATTTTACTTTACTGGACTGAAAATTTATCTTCTAAACGTAAAAGTATTTGGTTTTTATCAATAGCAGTAATTATTAGCGTTACCGCAAATATAATTCGTAATACTTTACTTACTTTTTTCCACGGAACGGGAAAGGATGGTGCTT
>CAKZYM010000850.1 GCA_937884685.1 uncultured Calothrix sp. | reverse complement strand
CCGCTTTACAAACGTAGAGCGATGTCCAGTACATTTTGCGGAATAAATCCGACTTCGCCAACATGCGGATAAATTCGCGAATGGAAATCTCGCCGTTTTCTAATTTGATTTCCGCAACTTTTAGACGCTGACCTTCGTAAACGTCGCGACCAAATACTTGTAATTAAGCAGCTCTGATTACCGCTTGAGTAGTGCTTTCAGAGTATTTGACGCTAGCACCTTTACCAGTTCCACCGCTCAAAGTGCTGGGAACTTGGTCTAAACGGAATACTTTGGCACCTAAAGTGCCGGGGAATGCACCGCGCGCTCTGGGATTGCTGTTTTGGTTGTTAATTCCAGGTCCCTGGTGAATCAAGATACGCTTGGTATCTTTGTTGAAAGGTGCGGGACTGCTGCTGGGATTTCTGGTTTCCTTGGGGAAAATTGCACCGAATTGAATTTCCAAGGGGTCGTTACCGGAACCATAAACGTGCTGGTCTGGTAAAGGTTGATTGTAAGCAGCAAAAGTTGTGATAAACTGCGGAACCTTACGGAAAGGAGCGCTGTATCTCAACAAGTCCTGTTGAGGACCCCAGTTACGACATTCTTGAGCTTCTTGTCCCAAACCTCTGAGGTAAGGTACAGTTTCTTCTCCAAAATAATCGGCGTATTCGTTTGAATCTACCAAAGCATCAATTAAAGCTGCTTGGCCACCTCTGGAGATAATATCAAAGTATTTTTGTACTTCTTCGCGGCTAGAAGGTCCCCGTCCCAAAAAGTGACGGAAAGCAAGTTCTAGAGCGCGACTATTAATAAAAGGTTCATAAAATTGCTTGCGATATAAAGGAGATTTGCCCAAACGACGGACAAACTCTTTCATGGAAATATCGCCGTTTTTCACCTGAGATTCCAGGTAAGATATCGACTGAGAATAAGCACGGGTGATATCGCGTTCAAAAATTTGTCGATAAGCACCTTTGACGACCATTTGTTTTTCTGAAGTCGATAAACCAGGTTTCATCACAAACTTGGGTCGTCTTTCAGCCGCATTGAAGTAAATTTGTGGTAGTTGTAAACCTTGTTGGTCGCCAGAAGGACGCTGACGCTTTTTAGTTGAAGGGGTGGCTGCTTTGAATTCATTAACCAAAACATCCATGTACTGAGTCACAATGTCTGTGGCTTCAGGGTCTTTACGGAAATAAGAAATTGAAGCAATTCTGATTTCTTGCAAAGCTACGATTGTGGCTTCACCAGAACAAGCTCTTTCAATAATTTCGCGCAATCCCCGCACGTTCACGGAAATAATGTTAGGGTCGCCAGCTACGATAGCGTAAGTAGCGTAACGTAAGAACCAAGATAAATCCCGCAAGCTCTTGGACATATTGCTAGGACCGTAACGAGAAACGTTAATCGGTCTAAATCCAGGAGGTGTCGGACCGCTAGGAGAAGAATTAAAAATGGAACGTAAATTTTCCAAGAATCCGCCACGAGATTCCACATAGGTGACGGTTCCTAATTCCATTTGTCTCCGCATATCCGGAGTTTCTTCACCAGCCATAGCCATAGCCATCGCAGGTTCGGGTTCTCTTGGCTTTTCCAAGAAAGACATTGGCGAACCACCGACGAAAATCCGGTTCGCAGCCCGAGAAACAATAATTTCGGAATTGTCAGTCAAAGTCTGAGCAATATCCAAACGCTTCTGACCCGAAGCGAAATAACTATTTAATTCATTTAATTCACCACTACCCAAAAAACGGTCTTGCTGTTCCGCTTGGATAATAGTTGATAAAGCTAGAGTTTGATATAGTTGCGGACGTGCAACCGAGCTTCCACCACTTGCCTTAACACTCATGTGTTTCTTAAACTCCTTTCTGATATAAGCGCGTGTGCGTATATTGGATTGCCTTTAGGCTTCAAGGAGCGGTGTGTTTTTACGTTAACCGTGTTGCCTTCAAGACTGCCAAAAAATTTTACCCACTAGCTTTTAGATTAGAATGTTTTGAGTTCTATCGGGGTAATTGTTAAGAAGTATGTCAAAATCACATTAATTGATGTATTTTCGACCGTTAGTAGAAAATTGGGGGTTGAGAATGGGAGATAGTTAGGAGTTAGAAATTATGAGTTAGGAACGTACTGCGTATTAGCTAGGTATTCACTAAGGTCTTTTTCTAATTCATTAGCTTTCGTCAATAGCAATAAAGTCTCTTACTCCTTCGATATCACCAGCTTTGATTATTTTGTAGATATCTATAGAATTTGATTCGGATTCATTTTCGGTATTAGTAGACATTTTTTTACAACCCCGATTACAAAATAATTATCAAAAACTAAGTTGTAAACTGGGTGTAAAAGTCCTGTAAAATTTGCATTTGGGAGAATTTAAATTAAGGCATTAAGCGAAGCCCACCTTTACGTATTGCACTTAATTTTAGTTCATATTTACATAAGCATTATCAGTAAAAACCGGTACGCAATCGCTAACATTAATTTCCGCAGCTAATTCAATATCTGAGTCAAAATCCCTTTCAATCAATTCTTTTCCCGAACTGCATTTTTTCAAAGTATTTAATAAATCATTTTTAAAACTATTAAATACAGCAATCGCAGCTTGGGCTTCCGGTGATAAATTTCCCGACAAATAACTTAAAATTGCTCCAGCACCAATTAAATCTTCCAGGCTAGGACGTAAAGAACCATCTTCCCATTTTTCACCCGCAGGAATTACTGTAACTCTAGCGCTATAGTTTTGAGCAAATCTAGCTACAGCTTCACAATTTCTCAAACAACCAGCTAAAGTCAATTTATTTTCGGTCAGTAAAGTCAAAGAAGAACCATTTGGTGAAGGTAAAACAAGTTTAGTTCCCTTAGAAATTTTAATTAACGATTGAGGGGAAAGAGAATAACCAGTAGTAGAAGTTCGTTTTGTTGCTAATTCTGCTTTGATAGATTTTGCGTAATCAAGGACTGAAATGTCTTTCCACTGATACGGAAAGATGATTGCACCGTTATTAGTAGCAATTTCGACAGCGGTTGAGAAAGATAAAACATCAACTATTATCACTACATCGCTGATAGAAGCGAGTTGATTGATTCCTTTGTGTCCCCATTCACAACGTAAATCAAATTCTGATTGATTGAAAATCATTACAATTTTAGAACCTACATCACCGACACCCTAGAAGGGTGCGGCTACACTTGCTAAGCCCAACTACGTGGGCTAAATAAAAATCTTTGTTTTTTATAGTCCACGCAGGTGGACTTTGTAATTGTAGCCCTACCCTTCGAGGGTGAGGGCGATTCTCTTCCAGAATAAGCATCCTGGCCGTCTCTATATTTATTTTCATCTACTGTAAATCCATTTTAGCTTTTGCTCTGTATATAAATAAAGCTCGATTCGGATGGAATATCAAAATGAAGAACTTCTTTGCTCAAACTAAAACTATTAAAGCTCTAACTCTAGCGGCTACTGTGGGTATTATGACTACCTTAGCAGCTTGTAGCAGCCCAGCAGATAACAATAGCGCTAGTGTCAACGAGGAAGTAAAAACAGAAGAAGTTGCGACTGCATCATCTGCTAATCAAGCATTAGCACAAGAGTTACAGGGTAAACCAGTGGTTGTGGATATTTATGCAGACTGGTGTGCTGGATGTAAAAAAATTAAGCCTACTTTAGAAGCTTTGAAAAAAGAGTACGGTGATACAGCTACTTTTGTGGTTTTTGATGTTACTGATAAATCTACAACTGAAGCCTCTGAAGCTAGAGCGAAGGAGTTAGGTTTGTCAGATGTATTTGCGAAATATAAAGCTAAAACCGCTACTGTTGCTGTTATGAATCCGGGGACTGGTGAAGTAGTTGAAGTATTACAAAAAAATCAAAATAAAGCTGACTATGTTGCAGCCTTGGATACTACTAATAAACAGATAAATAATTGATAGGTTTTTCAAAAAAGCTAAAAAAATATTTTTTATAAATCCAATTTGGCATCTAGTTTGTATTAAATATGAATCACGAATCAAATGGATGCCAAATGAAAAATATTTTTTCTACTTATAAAATTTATACTGCATTTACTGCTTTACTAATTACTGCTACAACCGTTGTCATCTCCGAATCAGTTTTAGCAAATAAAGCATTAATAAACAGACAAATTACTACTCCTATAATTACTAGGTCTACAGTAAGTAATGATGATGAATTTTTAATTGAAATAAGTTCTGGCACTCTACCTTTCAAAGATTTAGCAATTATTCTTCCCCGACAGATGAATAGTTTGGAGAATGTAATTATTACAGATAATTCTGGTCAAGATATTAAAGCTGAAATTCAAAATAACAAAAACCAAGTGTTAATTAGTTTCTCAGAAGCAGTTAAACCTGGAAATGGATTAAGAATAAGAATTACTGATATCAATACTCAATCAATAATGGGGGAAACTTTACTTTATCAATTAAGCATTCAACAGGAAGGTTTACTACAAAGAGTTCCTATTGGCACGGCTAGAATTGATGTTCCAGATGCAGGTTAATTAAAACATATTAAATATTTATAGACGTTGCAGTGTGCAACGTCTCTACATTTATGAAACAGAAATTAAAATCAAACAATCTCTATTTATTGGCTTTTCTCTGCTTGGGAACTTTCATTATCATTGTCTTCGGAAGCCATTTTCAAAATTTGTATTTCAATTTAGAAGATTTAGTTAGACAATTAGAATCTCCTTATCATAAATGGGTAAAGAATCAAAATTCAACTAGCCCTATTATTTTAATTCCTATCGCTTTTGTTGGTGGTTTAATTGCGAGCATTTCTCCATGTATTTTATCTTTGCTTCCTGTTAATCTCAGCTACATTGGAACCCTAAATATAGAATCTCGAAAAGATGCGTTTTTTAAAGCCAGCTTTTTTGTTTTGGGAGCAGTAAGTATATTCAGCTTGTTTGGATTATTTGCAGCTTTCGCTGCATCTGTAATGGTGGATTTTCGCGGATATATTAATGTCGTAGTTGGTGCAATTATTCTATTGATGGGATTGAGTTTTGCGGGAATATTTCATTTACCTTTACCAAAAAAACAGGTACGTATACCCGTTCCAGGTTCCTTCGGTGCTGGTTTAACATTTGCTCTAGTTACTTCTCCTTGTGCTTCTCCGGTACTTTTCGCAGTACTAGCAACTGCTGCTGCTAGTGGTTCCCAAGTCCTGAGTACGGTAACAATGATAAGTTACGCTCTCGGATATACAGCGGTAATATTTTTTGCCAGCTTATTTACGGGATTGGTAAAGCAAAGACAAGTATTATTGACTAAATCTCAATGGATTATCCGCTTAGGAAGCGGTGCGTTGATTCTAGCAGGTGGGTTTTATTTAGTTACGGGCATTAAATGGTTTTTCTGATATGAATGTAGCAACACATACGCAAAAACCAAGTAGGTTGGAATCTGAGTCCGATATGAATCCATCAAACCAAACAGAAGTTGAATTATTTCAAGCATTGCAAGCGGGAGATTTATCGGCTTTAGGTGCTATTTATGACCGCTATGGCGAAGCTGTATACCGTTTGGCTCTACGAATATTAAAGGATACAAGCGAAGCTGAGGACTTAACGCAAGAAATTTTTCTGGCATTTTGGCGCAGTTCTAAATATGACCCCAATCGAGGAAAAATGATTGTTTATTTGCTGACAATGACTAGAAGTAGAGCAATTAATCGTTTGAACCAAAAATCTAGTCAACAAAAGCTTTTACAAAGATGTCAGCGGAGTATTCCGACTCATAGTGAAAGCAATTTGATGGAAAAGGTTTCCTTGGGTGAAGTATCTCAACTTGTTAGTAAAGCTTTAGAGGAAATACCAGAAAATCAGCAGCAAGTTTTAAAAATGGCTTACTACGAAGGCTTAAGCCAATCAGAAATTACTGAACAACTAAATATACCCTTGGGAACAGTAAAAACCCGTACTCGCCAAGGACTTTTAAAACTCAGAAAATTATTAAAGGATTTAGTAGATTAATTATGGAACCCCTCGAACTACCTCCAAACTGGGAAGCTTTGATAACAGGTTATGTTTTGAGCGATTTAACCCCAGAAGAAGCAGCTTTAGTTAAACAGTATTTAGAAACTTATCCAGAATTAGCATGTGAAGTCGAAAGCTTACAGGCAACTTTAGCGCTATTTCCCCTATCATTACCCAAAGCAAAGCCATCTGAAGGATTGCGATCGCAAATTCTCGAAGCAGCTCAAAAAGATTTATCAAGTACTGTCAAAACCCAACAAACTCCTGTCTCCCCCTCCCCCAGTCTCCCCCTCTCCCCCTTCTCTCCCAAACCTTGGCTAAAAATAGCTGGATTAGCAGCAGTAGGGTTAATCACGAGTTTAGGATTCTTTAATTACCGACTAAATCAAAAACTTGCGACAGCAGAAACTGATTTATCCAATTACCGTTTACAAACCGAATTATCTCAAACACAGCAAGAATTATCTCGCTATCAAGAAGCTTTATCTGTACTAAAACAACCAAATAATCGTTTACTAGCACTTAAAAGCATCACTCCCGACATATCATCTTCCGGTAGTTTGGTAATTGCACCAAATTCAGAAGCTGCTATTTTAACCCTAAAAAAACTACCTAATTTACCAGAAGATAAAGTGTATCGCTTATGGGCTTTTGTTGATGGTAAAAAAGTTAAATGCGCCAAATTTAATCCCGATTCTCAAGGTAAAGTTTTACAAAAAATCCCTTTACAAAAATGGGGAAGTACTACCGAAGTTTTTGTCACAATCGAACCAAAAGATGGCTTTGAGTTACCAGTAGGAGAAACAGTTATGAAAGGTTCTAGAGCGATTTGAAGAT
>CAKZYM010000849.1 GCA_937884685.1 uncultured Calothrix sp. | reverse complement strand
TTTCGCGATTAATTGGCTCGGTTGATAAAGCAACTTTTCGCCATTTTTCTAAATAATTTGAAAATAAAGTTTCTTGTTGTGGAGTTAACTTTTCGGTCATTTTAAATTAATTGATATTCAATTTTGACTTTATTTATAAAATTAATAACTTGTAGGGTGCTGTGACGGTTACAATCATTTATGACTGATAACAGAATAATAAGAATTTACCGTCACGCACCATTATCAATCAATTGGTGCGTGACGGCATTATGATAATTATTTTATTAATACAGATAAATTATTTTAGCCGTCACAGCACCCTACAAGAATATTTTTAACAGATAAAATTAAGTTAACCATCAACATTTTCATCCTGATGATGACCTTCGCTTTTATCGCGTTGCAATGCTTCTTCTAAGGCTTGAATTTGTTCTCGACGTGCTTCTAATTCTAATGTTCTACGAGCTAAGTCTTGATTTTGTAGGGTTAAATTTTGTCTCCAATCTTCGGCTCTTTCGGCTTCTTGACGGAGAAATTCTGGTGATATTCCGGTGGTGAGATATTTTTGAACTAGCTCTAATACCCAACTGGTTGCGTCTTCTATTCTTTCGATTTCACCTGTGGGAGAAAGTTCTACTAATACGAGTAAGTTTTCTGTAAAATGCTTACCTTTTCCCAAAAGAATCACTGCTTCTTCTGGAATCATCACCCACATGTTTTCTGCTTCTTGACGGGCTAATAATCTTAATTCTAATTGAACTAAAAATTCATTTTTATGCACCTTGGCTAGATAAAGCATGATTTATGAAAGTTGGTTGATAGAGGTTAGTTGTTGGTTGTTAGTTGTTAGTTGATAGTTGATAGTTGTTAGTTGTTAGTTGTTAGAGATTGGTTGGGATTTGAATATACTGTATTGCTGTTTAAGTCGCAACTTATTTCATTCATCATTGTTAAGTTAAGCAAGCGGGCACAAATCAACCGAGCTATGTAACAGATTGAAAATTCTCCTTAAACCTTTATTTTTAATTTCCACTCCCTGTTCCTAATTAAGATTTTCAACACCGACCTACTTAATAACAACTAACAACTAACCACTAACAACTAACCATTAACTTATTTAATCCGTTGGAGACGATTCCGTAAAATTTCGGCTTGTTTTTCGCATTCTGCTAGGGAATCTCTAGCTCCTTGTACTACTTCTGCTGGTGCTTTATCAACAAATTTGGAGTTGCTTAATCTACCGGTGAGAGATGTTACTTCAGCTTCTATTTTACTGAGGTTTTTCTCTAGTTTGCCACGCAGTGCTTGCATATCTATTACTCCTTCGAGGGGAAGCAGTATTTGTACGGTACCGAAAACACCTGTCGCAACTTCTCCTAATTCGGTTTCGGGTTCTTCAACTTGGGGAAGCTCTGTTTCAGAAGATGATTTGAAGAATCTTTGACGTAGTTCTTGTCTTTTGTCGCTTGACAGTAAATATACTCTGATAAACCATAGGGAATAACCGAAACCTACGAGTTGGAAAAATGTTCCAAAGAAAGGAATTTTTTCGACGGTAGTTGCTACTACATAAGCGACTCTGGCTAGGGTAAGGGCTAGAAAACCTATGAAAATAAGTTTTAAACCACTGTTCGTTTTCTTCTCTGTTACTGTATCGTTCTTTTGCTTGTTGGCTATGGTCAAATTCTCAACTTTTGCCAAATCTTTAATATATGGTTCTCCTGTATTAAGAATTTGACGCTCTTTAACGCTTTCACTCTGTAAATTTACGGTAACTTTAACGGAAGGTTTAACGTCTGCTTCTGCTCGTAAATTGCGAATTGTGCGGATTGTCCCGATTAATAATTCAAATTCTGATTCTAATTCGGAATCAATTAATGTTTCATCTGCTTGGGGATATTTTTGCAGCGATAAACTTTGAGTGGAATCTTCTGGTTGTTGAGTTAAAGTATGCCAAATTTCTTCGGTAATATGAGGCATAAAGGGACTAAGAAGTTTTAAAATCCCTTCTAGGACATAAGCTAGGGTTTGCTGTGCGACTTTTCTTGAATTCGGTTCAGCATCTTCCTGTAAACGAGATTTGACTAGCTCAATATACCAGTCGCAAAAATCACCCCAGATAAATTCGTAAAGTCCCTTCGCAGCTTCTCCCATGCCATATTTTTCCATGTAGCTGTTAGTTTCCTGAACAGTTTGATGGAAGCGGGACAATATCCATTTATCGCTTAATTCTGTTGGTTCGGGTACTCCTAACTGCTGCGGTGTTTGTTCGTCCAAATTCATCATTACGAATCTGGCTGCATTCCACAATTTGTTAGCAAAGTTGCGCGATGCTTCTACCGAGGGAGATTCATCGGTTTTACGGTTGTAATCAAAACGAATATCTTGTCCGACACCAATTACTTCTTTAACTAAGGTGTAGCGGACAGCATCGGTACCGTATTTATCAATTAATATTAACGGGTCGATACCATTTCCCTTGGATTTGGACATTTTTTTGCCGTTTTCATCCAGTACCAAACCGTGAATGTAAACGTCTTTGAATGGCATTTCTCCAGTAAATTCACCTGCCATCATGGTCATTCTTGCGACCCAGAAAAAGATAATATCAAAGCCAGTAATCAAAACGCTGGTAGGATAATATTTCTTTAAATCCTCCGTTTCTTCCGGCCAACCTAACGTAGAAAACGGCCACAATCCAGAAGAAAACCAGGTATCGAGAACGTCCGCATCTCTTTCTAATTTAACTTCGTCACCAAACTGAGCTTTCGCTTTTTCCCAAGCTTCCTCTTCACTTTTAGCTACAACAAACGGTGTATCATCAGTAATTTCGCCATTAGTTTCACTAATCGCATACCAAGCGGGAATTTGATGTCCCCACCATAGCTGACGAGAAATACACCAATCTTTTAACTTTACCAGCCAGTCTTTGTAAACCTTTCCCCAACGTTCTGGGTAAAACTCTGGAGATTTCTGCTCGAAAAATTCCAAAGCTTTATCAGCCATCGGACGAATTTTGACAAACCATTGAGTTGAAAGCAAGGGTTCTACAGGAACTTTACCGCGTTCGCTGTAAGGTACGGTATGTTTATAATTCTCAGTTTTAACTAAAACTTCATCGGCTTCTAACTTAGCAATAACATTCTTCCGAGCCACAAACCGGTCTTGTCCTTGAAACTCCCCAGCATTTTCATTCAAGGTACCATCTTTATTCATAATATTAATAAACGGTAAATCGTGACGCTTACCCATTTCAAAGTCATTGGGGTCGTGAGCGGGAGTAACTTTTACACAACCAGTACCGAAGCTGGGGTCTACCAGTTCATCGCCAATGATGGGGATTTCGCGATTCATAATTGGTAAAGTCAAAGTTCTACCAATCAATTTGTTGTAGCGTTCGTCGCTGGGATTTACAGCAACCCCAGTATCTCCCAACATAGTTTCCGGACGGGTTGTAGCGACTTCCACATAGCCGGAAGCATCGGTGAGGGGATAGCGGAAATGCCATAATTTACCGTCAACTTCCTTCTGGTCAACTTCCAAATCCGAAACGGCAGATTGAGAAGCAGGACACCAGTTAACTAAGTAATTTCCTCGATAAATCTTACCATCATTATAAAGACGGACAAAAGCTTCCAGAACCGCTTTCGATAAACCACTATCCATCGTAAACCGTTCTCGGGTCCAATCCACCGACACACCTAAACGCCGTAACTGGTTGACAATCGTCCCTCCAGACTCCGCTTTCCACTCCCAAGCACGTTCCAAAAACTTCTCACGTCCCAAGTCGTAGCGAGTCTTACCTTCTTCTTTCAACTGCTTCTCAATGATTGTCTGTACCGCAATACTAGCGTGGTCGGTACCGGGAAGATACAAAGCATTATCTCCCTTCATCCGGTGATAGCGGACGAGACAATCAATCAAAGTATTGTCAAAAGCATGTCCCATGTGTAACTTACCAGTTACGTTCGGTGGGGGAATCATAATCGAATAAGGTTCACCGCTTTTACTGGGGTCAGCTTTATATAGTAGCTTCTCTTCCCAAAATTTCTGCCATTTAGCTTCAGTGGAAAAAGGTTCGTAAACGCTCGGAAGGTTGGTAGTCATGCTGGGAAAACTCTAATTATTGGGAGGACTCTATAAACTTAATAAATTTTGCCACAACCTTGCAGAAGCTTGACATAATCATCAAAAATCTCAGTGATTTTTCGTGATTGAATGGGGAAGTGGGAATTGGGAATTGGTAATTGGTGGGGGAAGAAGGGGAATAAGGGAAAGAAAAATATTAATTATTAACTGTTCACTGTTCACTGTTCACTGATAACTTGTATAAAGAAATATTGACTTAGAAAAATAGTTATGCTGAAAATACCTTCATCATCTAAGTAGTTAATGTAATAAATTATAAAGATTATCTGAATTTCACTAGAGTAAGCGAATTTCGTAATTTAGACTTGCCTTATTTAATTGGTTGTATTTTTTGTAAATTTGTGGCACAAGTTGTAAAAATAATCCGTCTGAGTAAAATCATATAAATTATATGCTGTTTTCATTTAGTAATAAAAACTAGTTATTTGCTATTGTCAGCGAGTTTATAGCTGTAGATATAAACTTAATCCAAAACAAAAGCATCCGCTGTTAAAATCCACAATCTAAAATCCAAAATCGAATGACTATTCAAACTGATAAACCGAAAACTAAATCTATTTCACCTTGGTTTTACGTCCCCAGTCTTTATTTTGCTGAAGGGATGCCGTATATGATTATTAATGCGGTATCGGTAGTATTTTATAAAAATTTAGGAATTGATAACGCTCAAATTGCATTTTGGACGAGTATTATTAACCTTCCTTGGGTTGTCAAAATGTTTTGGGGACCGGCTGTTGATATTTATTCTACAAAAAGAAGATGGCTGCTCACCATGCAGTTTGCTATGTGTTTGTGCTTGGCTGCGTTAGCTTTTTCTTTTCAATTACCAACGGCAAGTTTCTTTAATATTTCTTTGGTAATACTATTAGTTGGAGCGTTTATTTCTGCAACTTATGATATTGCCACAGATGGCTTTTATATGTTGGCACTAAGCGAAGAAAAACAAGCTTTTTTCGTTGGAATTCGTACTTTATGTTACCGGTTAGCAATTATATTCAGTACAGGATTTTTAGTATATTTTGCAGGTAACTTAGAGAAATCAACCGAGAATATACCTTTAAGTTGGAGTATCACTCTTGGTTTAGCATCTGTAATTTTTGCAATACTTTTCGTATTTCACTTTTTTACTCTACCCCAACCGGAAGTCAAGAATCAAACTAAATCAGCAGCAACAAGAAATGAGATTCCGTTTATCAGAGTAGTTCGTTCTTACTTTTCTCAACGCGGTATTTTTGCAATTTTAGCATTTATTTTACTCTACAGATTGGGTGAAGCAATGCTAGTCAAAATCGCCACTTTATTTTTGTTAGATGAAACATCTGCTGGTGGTTTAGCTTTGAGTACGGAACAATATGGTTTAGTGTATGGAACTTTCGGAGTAATTTCATTAATTAGCGGTGGAATCTTGGGTGGTTTAGTAATTTCTAAATACGGTTTGAAAAAGTGCTTGCTGCCAATGGCTTTAGCGTTAAATTTACCCGATTTATTTTATGTTTACATGGCTTACAGTAAGCCACCGTTAGAATTAGTTTATCCTTTAGTTTCTCTAGAACAATTTGGTTACGGATTGGGATTTACAGCTTTTACAGTGTATTTAATGCACATCTGTAAAGGAGAATATAAAACATCTCACTTTGCAATCTCCACAGGGTTAATGGCATTAGGTTTGATGCTTCCCGGTGCAATCAGCGGTACAATTCAACAATCTATTGGTTATCCAATGTTTTTTATCTTGGTATCTTTATTAACTATTCCCGGTATGGCGACTATCTTTTTTATTCCTTTGAATGA
>CAKZYM010000848.1 GCA_937884685.1 uncultured Calothrix sp. | reverse complement strand
AGGAAGCTGATTATTTTATTACCAATTTACAGGAAGTTGTTTCTTTAATTGGTAATGGTTAATAAGTAATTGATAATTGATAATTGATAATGGTTTGCGGTTCAAGAAAAATTTGATTCGTCAGTTATTAAGCGAGGATATTATGCAAGAATCGGTTATTTATCAAGATATTTTATAGAAAGGAGAGCAAAGAGGAGAATTTCGCTTTCTTAATCGGATGTTAAATAGACGTTTCGGTGAAATAGATGCATCAATTATTGAGCGTATTAAACTATTATCAACCGAGCAATTGGAAACTTTGGGAGAGGAACTATTGAGTTTTTCTGATGTTTATAATTTAGTTAATTGGCTTGAGGAAAATACAAACAATAGTTAGTATTTTTAGGCTGGGTTAGGTTCATGAAAAAATATTTTTCAACAAAAAAATTAGATTTGAACCGTAACCCAACATGATAATTATGGATAAATATAATGTTGGGTTACGACAGGATTAATTAAGATTTTGGTTAGAAATTAAATTTTTTTTCCTGTCTAACCCAACCTACCTTTCTAAACAAAAACAAAATCACTAGCACTTAAATCATTAACTTGAGTATCTAAAAGTATAGCTAAATCTTGACCCAAAGCATTAATAACTGTATTACTACCATCTTGAGTCAAATTTAAATCGTCAAATCCTAAAGTTGTATTAGCAAAACCAATTACATCTTCATTTTTCGTAAAATCGGTAATTGTATTTTCTTGGTTAGGTAAATCAAGAGTGTCTGTAACCAGCCAAAATTGGTCGCTACCACTTTCTCCAGAAACAATATTATTACCTTCACCGGAACCCAAAAATAGAATATCATTTCCAGTTCCGGAAATAATTATATGATTGCTTCCTCCAAATAGGATATCGTCACCACTACCCAAATCTACTCGACTCGATTGTCCACCAGGAGCAAAAGTAATATCTACAGTATCATCACCAGCACCAGCAAAAAGAATCTGATTTTGACCTAAAAATTGTTTTTCATCAAGTATTTCTGTATCAAAATCATCAGCTTCAAAACTACCGAATACTGTTTTCGGTAATGGTGTATCTGTAACTGTTTCAGACCTTTCTACAGTTTGAGTAACTTTACTACCCAATGAGAAATCATCATCAGAGGGATTGGGTTTGATATTAATATCTACAGTAATAGCATCTAAAACTTCGTCGAGTTTGTATTCTATTCCGAAAGGGGTAGGAATTGGTTCGGTTAGTAAATTATTGACTAAGGTTTTGTTAGTAATTTCCAAGTTATCTTCTTGAGGAAGATTTTCCCAAAAGTCGAGAATAAAGTCTTGAATAGGAAGAAAATCTGTATACTCGAAAGGATTATCTTCACCAATCCCGTCTTTATAATCTAAATCAACTGAAAAATCTGTAACTGTTTCTCCTAGACTTTCATCAATCACCTTAAAAGAAAAACTTTCATCAAAGCTAATTTCTTCACCTTCGACATTTCCTACCACCATGCTACTACGGGAGTTAGGAATATCAGCCGAACCTGGTTGAATATCGATATCTACTGTTAGTGAATCTAATATTTCATCGAGATTATATTCTATTCCATTATCTGTAGGAATTGGTTCTGTTAATAGTTCAGTGACTAAGTTTTTATTCAAGATTTCCCAAAAGTCGGTTTCATTCGGATATTCGACCAGAAAATTAAGCACAGATTCCTGAATAGGAATAAAATCCGGATACTCAGAATTATTAATTCCTTCCTTATAATTTAAATCAACTGAAAGGTCTATAACTGCTTGTCCTTGATGTTCGATTGCGTAATCTTCTATTTGAAAAGATAAGTTTTCTTCCGGTAGATTAATTTGAGTCATAATTTTTATCTCAACTGTTAGTTAATCTGCCTGCCATGCTATCAGAATTTTTATTAGGTGAAACATTTTTTTCAAATAAATATTATTTGTTTTTTGAATCGAGATGAATTAATACTTATTTTTTAATTATGCAGATAATTTGTTACTTCACAGAATCTTAATATTTATAATTAAGAATATTAACCATAAGAAATCATTAGAAAGCATACTTCTTTAGTTAGTAGAACTTGTTAAAAGTATTTCTCAAAAGTTTTAACTCTTTATCTTTATTATCAACAATAATCAAACTGGTAATAACTCAGGTATAAGTCATTAATTCTCATTTACATCCCATGTCTGAATTCAGGAATAATGGTGTTTAAATATAAACAGGAAAGAAAACGCGCTATTAATTAAAGCTAAAAAAGAGCTTTTTCATTAAGGATATCATTGGAGTCAGAAAATGAAAATATCACGGAAACTCAGTAGAGAAATAATGCTGATTGCATTTGATTTGGTCGATGGTGGTGTTGATGATTTAGAAGCAATGTGTGAAACTTTAGAAGCTATCGCAGCCGAAGGTAGAAAGCAACTCGAATCAATAGAATCCATAAATTAAATTTAAGACGCTTGGAAACTATAAAGGGGGGAAGGTAATTATTATCTTCTCCTTTTTTTATGTATCTATATTTCTTCTAATTTTAATTCAGTCATTACTTAGTTGTAAGTCATTAATTCTCGTTATTATCCTACACCTGAACTCAGTATCCATCGTATTTAAATGTAATTAAGCAGCAAAAGTACTTTTCGTTCAGCAAGCATCAAATAAAAGGATTGAAAGTTATGAAACTCATAGTCTTGAGTAATACTGTGTTCAAGCAATCGATACTACCTTCTTTTGAATTAGCTAATAATGAAAAGGTTAATATACCTGCTGGAACTGAGTTTGAAATTGTAGCTTATTTAGAAATGGGTGACTATGTGAAATTTACTCTTGAAAATGAATTTATCGATGGTCGAAATACTTGGATAGCCTATATAAACCACGTGGAATTAATTGATGAGGATGGCTTGAAAGTAATTGGTGAATATAAACTTGGTGATAAGCTTCCGACAAAAGTTAATTTACCGGTTCCTTATTTTAGTCAGCTTGATAATAAATTTCAGCCAACTAAAACTTGCAACGTTACTTGTGTTGCAATGTGTTTATATTACTTTGATATTCATCCTAAATATCATCATCAGCAACTAGAAGATGAATTATTTACGTTTGTTAAAAATAAGGGATGGGATAAATATGTCCACGACCATTTACGACGTTTATTTATAGAATACGGGATATTTGATGCGTTCAAAATGGAAGCAAGTTGGGATGAAGTTAAGCTGCATCTTGCTAATAAAAAACCTGTAATTATTTCAGGTCAATTTACCCGCTCCGGACACATAATTGTATTGCGCGGATATGACGAAAAAGGATTTTGGGTAAATGACCCTTATGGTGAATTTTTTCACAGTGGATATCGTACCGATTTAACGGGTGAAAATCTTCACTATTCTTACAAACTGGTACAGTCAAAAAGCTATAGCAGTTCCGATAAAACTTGGGCACATTTTCCGGAAAAACGTTAATATTTTTCTCGATTTTTCATTTTCAAAAATAGTCGATTATTTACTGTAGAGGAAACACGATATGTCTATTAAATTTACCGTTCCTACAAATCTTTCTAGACTACAACTTGGTGATGTCATTAATTTTCAAGGTGAAGCTGCGAATGAAGTTGTCAGAGTTGAATTAATTGCAGATGACGTATATAAACTTGGTGAAGTACAAGTTTTTGAGGGAAATTGGACTCTTAATTATCCGTTTAATCGTGTTGGAAAACGAAGAATTAGTGCGAATGGTTTTGATTCGACTAATCAAAAACTTACTAGCGATGCTGTCGAAATTTTTCTTATGGGAGAAACAACTAAGGAAATTGGGATTGATGTTTCTAACCATAATGGTAATTCTATTGATTGGTTATCTGTGAAAAATAGCGATGTTTCTTTTGCTTTTGCAAAAGCAACTGAAGGTATAACTTTCGCTGACCATTGTTTTGAGAAAAATTGGAAGCAAATGAAAGCTGCTGGGTTGCTTCGGGGTGCTTATCATTTCTTTCGTCCTCTACGAGATGCTAAGGAACAAGCGCAAAATTTTCTGAAAGTGGTGGGAGAACTCGAAGCAAAGGATTTACCACCAGTTTTGGATTTAGAACATTATCCAGAGTATGTGGAGGAAGAATGGAAGCAAATTAGTTTGAAGGAACGGATTGAACGGGTACAACAATGGTTAGATATTGTTGAAGGTACAACTGGACGTAAAAGTTTAATCTATACCAGCTACGGTTTTTGGAAATATTATATGGATAATACTCAAGCTTTTACTAAATATCCTTTATGGGTTGCTAACTATACTACTAAAGCACAACCTTTGGTTCCCGCGAATAATTGGGGTGGTAATGGTTGGTTGTTTTGGCAATATACTGAAACTGGAAGTGTTGCAGGAATCAAGGGATATGTTGATAGAAATCGTTTCAGTGGTTCCTTTGAAAAATTAATTGCTTTTGTTGATAATTCGCTTGTTGCTTAGTTTAGTAATAATCAAACTTGCTTCCCTCTTCTTAGCTACCGGAGAGGGAAAATTTGTTTTATCAAGTATTTGATTTCAAAAATATCTGAATATAGTCATGAAATTTATAATATTACGTACCAAAAATAAACTATAGCAATATGAAATATTGAAGAGAAAATTTCACAAACCCGATTTTTCAAACAATCGGGATTTTTTGATGCAGTTTAAATATAAATTTTACAAAAAACAGGAACAACTCATAATTACTCAGTTTCTATCTCAGTTATCATTTTGTTTTAATAAAGGTAAAGGTAATTAAACAGATTTCCACTAACCATCAATAATATGAGGTGACTGGAGTTATGAAACACAATATTGTTATTAGTAACCGCGTAGAAAAACTGAATACTGAATCGCAAAAGGTAGCCTCATTCGTAAAAGATTATTCATCTGGAATCTCAACTCAAGAAACTTTAGGTAAGGAGGATATGAAATTCAATACAAACCATTTACAAACACAACAGTCTGGAGAAAACATGATTGAAGTTCCTGTAATCAGTCAAGCACCTAAACCGGGATTACCCCAACCTGCAAGACCATACGATTACTTTACTGCTTTACCGACATTAATTGGTGCTCTCACGGCTTTAATTGTAGCTTTAACACCCCTGATTCTGGGTTTGAAAAATAAAAAGAAGTAATAAAACATTTATCCGGTGCATTCCGTGGTCTAGCTCTAAATAATTACACTAATTGAAGATTAAATAAGAAGCATTAAAACTTGATTTTAATGCTTCTTATTGTCTATATTAAAAATACAATCGGATATTAAGAATTATCCTTGCAATACTTAAATTCTTTCAATCTATCTGAATTTGCATCGAAATAATCATCTAACCAGTCACAACCCCGCTTGAGAAGTTTATCGAGGGTTTCAAATTCCCAAACTCTAGTCGTACTATCATTAGATACAACAGTTACAATATACTGACCATCACTGCTAAACTTAGCATCACGAACCTTATCTTTTTCATGTAAAAACGAAGCTATTTGTGTTCCAGACATGTCCCAAATTTTAGCTGTTCTATCATATGATGCAGTAATCACGAATTTACTATTGGGACTAAAATTAGCCATCACAACTTCTGCTTTATGTGGAAGTGTGGAAATTTGCTTTCCTGCTAAATCCCAAATTTTAGCTGTTATATCATTTGATGCAGTAACAATGTATTTACCGTCTGGACTGAATTTAGCTGTATGTACTTCACCTTTATGTTTTAGTGTATCGATTAATTTACCTTTTGAAGTCCAAATTTTAGCTGTTTTATCTTCTGATGCAGTCACAATGTATTTTCCATCTGGACTAAAGCTAGAATGAGAAACTTTACGTTTATGTGGAAGTATAGAAATTAAATTACCATTTATACCCCAAATTCTAGCTGTTTTGTCTTCTGATGCAGTAACAATATATTTCCCATCTGAGCTAAAACTAGAATGAGAAATTTTACCTTTATGTGAAAGTGTAGAAATTTGTTTTCCTGTTAAATCCCAAATTTTAGCTGTATTATCATCTGATACAGTAACAATATATTTTCCATCTGGGCTAAAATTACTCCGTGAAATATTAACTGTATCTGAAAAAGTACGAATTAATCTACCTTTTAAATCCCAAATTTTAGCTGTTTTATCATTTGAAGCTGTAATAATATATTTACTATTTGGACTGAAACTAGCATTATTGACTGTATCTTGATGGGAAAATTTATGGAATAATTGACCTTTTAGATTCCATAATTTAGCTGTTTTATCGCACGAAGTAGTAACCACAAGTTTACCATTTGGGCTAAAATCTGCTTTAGAAACATCTTTGTCATTCCGAAGTTGAGCAAAAGTAATATCTGGATTTTTTACTGCCCAAAGTTTAGCATGCTTATAATCTGAAGAGGTAATAATATATTTACTGTCTGGACTAAAAGTCGCATTATAAACCTTACTCAAATGTGGTAAGTTTGCGATATTACGAACAATTTTATCTTTATATTCAACATTCCACAATTTAGCAAAACCGTCGAAAGATGCAGTAACAATATAGTTACTATCATGACTAAAATTAGCATTAAAAACTATATTATCATGTGGAAGTGTTGCAATTTGTCTTCCTGTAAAATCTTGTATTTTGGCTGTTTTATTATTTAGTTGAACTGTAAGATTTGTGATATCCCATACTTTAGCTGTTTTATCTGCTGATGCTGTGACAATATATTTACCATCCGGACTAAATTTTGCCCCATAAACTTTGTCTCCATGCTTAATCACTGCGAGTTGCTTACCTGTGGTATCCCAAATCTTAGCTGTTTTATCAAAGGAAGCAGTAATAATATATTTACCATCGGGACTAAAGTTTGCATTGTGGACTTCTTTTTGATGTACAAGTGTATGCAGTTGCTTACCTGTGATATCCCAAAGTTTGGCTTTTTTATCCAGAGAAGCAGTAACTATGTATTTACCATCGGGACTAAATTTTGCGTTGTAAACCGTATCTTCATGATTGAGTATGGCTAATTCTCTACCTCTAATGTCCCAAATTTTCGCTGTATTATCCTTCGATGCTGTGATGATATATTTCCCATCTGGACTAAAGCTTGCACGTAGCACTTCATTATTGTGGTTTAAAGTAAAGAGTAATTTTCCTTTTGTATTCCAAACTTTAGCCGTTTTATCGGCAGATGCTGTGACAATATAATTACTGTTATAGCTGAAATTAGCACGGTAAACTTTACCTTGATGCGATAGAGGAGCTAGTAATTTACCTTGGATATTCCATAATTTAGCTTTTTTATCAGCGGAAGCTGTTAGGACGTAATTTCCATCTGAACTAAATTTAGCGCTATTGACACTATCTTCGTGTGCAAAATGCTTTTTTTGTCTTATTCTAGAAAGAATTGTTTGTAAACTAATAACAGGACTTTTAGTTTGATATTCTTCTTGTTTTCCTGAACCTTTTGTTAATGTTTTAAGTTTTTCTCCTGTTTCAACTGCTTCTATCAATGCTTCTAGCTGTTCAAATCTGAAGAAATTTTTATTATTATCTGCCTGTCGCTCTAATTTAGAAATTGCTAGTGCTATATACAATTTTCTGTCAGATACAACTGCTGATATTAAAGCTCCTACTAAAGAAATAGCAACTATAAAAGACCCTATTTTTATCCGAGAATTCGCTTTTTTTATTTGTATTTTTGCTTTTGTATTCGCTTTACGTAAAATCCGGTTAGCTTTTTCTTGAGCTTCTATCGCTTCTCTTTTATCTGTCTCTTGACTAGCACTAATAAATTCATAATCGATATCGCTAATATTTTTACCTTTGACCCAAGCTAAAGCATCTTTTAAAGCTTGTCCCCTTAACAAACGGGAATCATCCTGACAATAAGAAGCAATCCAAGCATTAAAAGATTCACTATAAGGACGTTTTGCAGCTAAAATGCGGTTGCACCATTCTTGATTAAATACTTCTAAATAAATACGGTTATGAATTCGTAATTTTCCATCTCGTTTTACTGCTAACCCTGTTAACCGTAATTCTATATGTTCCGAACAGTCGTCTGCGTCTATTTCTCCTAGGGAAACTACTTGCTGACATAATCCTAATAATATACCAGTACGCTGTTCGCCATTTTGGATTATTCTGTCGCGAATCGTTCGTAAATGTTCTGGTTCGTCCTGTCCTTCCCAATTCTTAATAATTCTTTCTCTGACAACAGTTTCTACATAAGCTGCTTCTTCTTCTGAAGAAATTTCATTACCCTCACTCACGAGCAATTGACAAACTTTTTGGGTTAAAAATGGCTGTCCTCCAGTCCATTCTAATACCGCTTTCATTAATGCTTCGGAATTACCAATTGTTGCTAATTCTTGCGTGAGTGGCTGTACTTCTTCTAGTTGAAAACCTGTTAAATCTATTGCTCTACCAATATTAAAAGGTGTCCGATGTTTTTCTTTGATAAAATCTGAAGGAGTTGCAACACCTAAGAGAGAAAATGTTAACCTTTGATATTCTATATTCTCTGTTCTTTTATTAAAACAAGCTCGAATCACTGCAAAAAAATCATCTTTAAAGGTAGCGTTGAATAAACTATCTATTTCATCTATAAATATTACTATTTGAGTCGAAATTTTGACTAATAATACTTGTTCAATGAATTCTGCCCAACACTGTACGGGAGAAAGATATGCATGTTCTTGTAACCAGTTTCTTAAATTAAACTCTCCGGATAAGTTAAAGCTATTAACTAATGTATGAATCAAGCTACCATACCACTGTTGAGTAGTTATTTCTTGCGTTCCAATTCCGGTAATATCAATTTCAGCGCAAGCTATTCCTTCTTGTTGCAATCTTTGCATTGTCCGTACACATAAGCTAGATTTACCCATCTGTCGGGAATTCAAAACGTAACAAAATTCTCCAGCTTTGAGCGCTTGATAAAGTTCTTTATCTGCTCGACGATAAACATAAGTTTTCGCATCACCAGCCAGACTACCCCCGACTTGATAAATTGAGTTATTCAAATGATTTAAATCATTCATAATTACTTGAGTAAATTATTTATAGTGCTTAAATAAGAACTGTTGTGATATGACAATGATTATTGTTTACCTAATATCAAATATTAGGTCTGATGAAATATGTATAATTAACCTAGGTGTTGGGTTACACTACGCTATGTCTTATATCCTTAACTCCCTTCAATACGGATATACTTCACCCAAGCAACAAATATAATTTGTGATATCACAACAGTTGAATTTTTAACTGATATTGAATACTTTTTCTTAGTTTTGGAATTGCAGCTTATATCTAAAACAACAACTACAGAAAAACTCTTCAAATTGGATTAGTTGGTAGTTTAAAGTTCATATGAATGCTTCCAAGATTCTTTGATTTTGCCCTCATTAGTCCCAATCCATAATCGCGACTATGATTATTGACGAATGAGGACTTTTTGCTCTAGAAATTCAAAGCGATCGCCAAAATATTCTCGGTACAGTCCACAGGTAATTGATACTTCATTACCAGATAAATTTACTAGACCCATGCGGTGTAATTTATATGCTTGCGTGGGAAGCAAACGCACCTTCCCTTGACTGCTGACAATCTCTTTCAAAGCAGCTAATAATTCCCTATCTTGTTCAATGATTCTCCAATAATGGCGCAATAGATTGCCATATATACCAGCATCAGTTGCTGCTGTTTGTAGTAGTTCTCCAAGAGTGACACCTGCATTTAGTTGCAGATGAGCAAATGCTTGTTCTACAAGGTAAGGATGTCCTCCAACTTTGTCCATCAGCTTTTTGATTTGCTGTAAATCATAATCAAAACCATACTTCCGGGCTAAACAAAGTACCTGTTGTGGAGTAAATTCTGGTAACTCGATGGATACACCAACATTAAATGGTGACTCGTTTACCTGGAGGGGAACGTAAACCTCTGTTGAGTGAATGACTACCAACCGTAACTGCTTCCATACAGGACGAGTTTTAGCCTGTTCGTGCCAAGCTCTTAAAAGTCCTAGAAATTCAGCAGCTACTTTTTCATGGGGAAAAATTCGCTCAACTTCATCTAAGCACAAAATTAAAGGGCTAGAAACTTGTGCCAATAAGTACTCTTCAAAGTAAGCAGTACAATTCATCTTAGGAGTAGAAAATTGCTCATCCCAGTAGTCAGCAAGACGGTTTGAAATCCGTAAATTATGAGTTACACTAACGCAAAACCACTTGAGAAAGTCAGCTATATTACTAAAATCGCTTGCTTCAGCATAATGTAAATTTGACAGTACAGTTCGATATCCCTGATTTGCCATTTTTCCTAAAACATTAGCCATCAGTGATGTTTTACCCATCAATCCAGGTGCTTTTATTCTCAGCAAACTACCGGATTGAGAAAGTGTTTTCAAACACATATCTTCAATTTTGGTTCGCTCGATATAAGTAGCGATTACTGATTCTTCTTGAATAGTTTCACCAGTTCCAGTGCAATTACCATCACCATTATGGTTCGTTGGAGTCGTTGTATCGGCAATTTCTTGCCAATCAAAACCCAATTTTTGAGAAATCTCGAAAAAGTTTGTAAAGTCAATCGGTTTACCATTCAAGAATTTACTGACAGTATCAAGAGCAAATCCCAAAGCTTCCGCTAAATCTTTTTGACGCGGAAATCCCTGACGTTGAAGTGCTGCTTTAACTATTTTGATATAATCTTTACGAACTTTTACTGAACGTGGCATAAGTATATATCCTAACTTTATATATACCTCATCAGCATAGCTTCAATTTATGAAAGTATATATGAAGTAAGTATTAAATCAGATACAAGTCAGTTACCAATGACTACTGATGTCAAATAAAAATAAAAAAGACGCAATAATATTACGTCTTTTAGTATTTCAAATTACATTTATCAATCTAAAATTATTATCCCATGCCCAATTCTCTATTTTTTCCGCTTCACAAACCAAAGCAACAATAACCCACTTCCAGCTAATATCAATCCATTAGAAGATTCCGGTACGCTGCTTTTTAAAGGATTACCAGGTTTAGTTAAATCTTCTTTACCGCTTTCTAATTTTCTATCAAATCTATCTTCTGACGCTTCTGCTTCTTTTAATAAACGTCTTTGTTCGTCATTAACTAACACTAACATCGAAGAATAAGGAGAAACTAATTTATATTTCTTAGCTACAGCGTGAATTGCATCCAAGCTTTCTAAGTTATCTAGTTTGACTTGTTTGCTCAATCCTCTTATTAATTGTCTCGCTGCTAATTGTTGAAAATTGCTTTGCTGTTTTGATTGTTGCGTTGAATTATTCTCGGATTTTTCCAGATACCAAGCATAACCGTCAACAACATCAATTATTGAGTCTCCCAATTTATTTTTTGTCGCGATTCTTTGCATTACTTGGGATACTGAATTAGAAACTCCACCACCACTATCTTGAATTGCTTTGATTATTCCATCGGTGTAGGAAAAAGGTAATTCACCATTGTGTATCATCCACAGAGGTGCAGAAGTTTGAGGAATATCTTTGTTATTTTTGGATAATTCGTAACTACCTGCATCTGTTAACAGCAATATTGCATCATAAGATTTATCACCCCGTAATTGATTGAATTGCTTTAACATTTCTGGGGTTTGTAAGCTTCCGTAAAAGGTGAATTTTTCGGGTTTGAATTTACGGATGTTGTCTAAAAATTGGGGTTCTGTTCCGGAAGCGGTAACATACAAATCTGTATCGTTGTTTTTCTGATATTTTTTCAACCATTTTAAATTTTGCGATAATTCTTTAACATGATTGTTCATGCTGCGAGATGTATCAAGAATCAAAGCAAATTTTTTGTTTTCGGGTAAGAAATAATCTCTATTAGATAAAGGTTTTGCGGTAATTTGATAACCATTTGCTAATTGAATTTCGTGGGGTTGTGGTTTAGATTTCCCTACTTTAATAAAATCTTCTAGCCAAGCATCTTTTTCGATTTTTACATTTTTACCATTGCGAATCCGCTTGGTTTTATCAGTCCAAAAGATATTACGTTTCTCTCCCAGAGTTGGTAAAGCAATACCTTTATCTTCAACCATGACTTTATAAGTTAACCACAAATTCATCTCTGTGGGAGCAGGAGTTTCTGTTTCAGGTAATCTTTGGTTTTCAAGTCTTACATTATTACGAGGAATGGGAAAAGCTCTCAAACGATAATGTCTTGGTCCCACTTGTTCTAATAATGCTGGATCTACAGGTCGTTCCCTTCTAACTTGTGAATTATAAACCTTTTGGGCTGCACCTCTTGGGGAAACTGTGAATTCAAAGCGTTTACTTCTATCGTTGGTATCTCCCAACCACAAACCTGTAATTACTGCACTTTCGGGTAATGAAAAATAATAAAATATTTCTTGAACTTCTGGTGTTTGGTTTTTATACAGTTCGTAGAGTTCAACTTCAGCCCAATCACCTTGTTCTTTGACTGTAACTTGTTGGGATTCCAACCAAACTTTTCTTTCATTAATGTTTAGTAAACCAGCTTTAACTTCTTGCTGGTCAAATGTTGATTGTACAGCATGGGTAATTGCTGCTGCTTCTGCTTTCTGAATAGGTTTATCAAAAAATTCTTCGTAAAGTTTCTCTGCTTTTTTAATATCTTGTTCGGAACCATTATATAAAAAAGGTGAAATCAAAAAATTATAAGCTGACTGTACCGAATCCGCAGCAGATTTATTTAAACCTAAAGTATCGCGATACATGACGCTAAGACTATTACTATGTTGTCTGCTGCTGAGATAGCGATAGTTGTATAAGTAAGCGTTGACTAAACCTGCTCTAATTTCATTTGATTTTGACAATAAAGTTTGTCGATTGCTATCTGTATTTACAGGATTATTTAGTAGAGAAAATGCTTGTACCTGCGGCTGTTGCTGTAGAGAAACGAATAAAATTATCGAAGC
>CAKZYM010000847.1 GCA_937884685.1 uncultured Calothrix sp. | reverse complement strand
TTTCTTACCGTCTTCTCCCAATACTAAACCAAAAGGTACGTGAACAATTTCCACATCTTCGGGAATCCAGTTAGCGCGATTTGCTACTTGAAAAACACCAGCAAAATGGTTCGCTTGTCCAGCATCCGTCACATAAATTAATCTTTTGGCTTCGTCTTTTCTGATTCTGTAACGTAAAGCTGCTAAATCTGTAGTCGCGTAGTTATATCCACCGTCGGACTTTTGTACAATTAACGGTAAAGGTTCTCCTTCTCTGTTTTTAAACCCTTCCAAAAATACAACCTTTGCTCCGTCACTTGATTCCAACAATCCCGTCTTATCTAAATCTTCTACTACTTCCGGTAATAAAGGATTGTAAAAAGATTCTCCTCTTTCTTCTACCTCAATATCGAGCAAATCGTAAATTATCTGAAACTCTTTTCTAGATTGTTCGCAAAGTAATTTCCAAGCATGGATAGTATCTTCCGCACCTGCTTGTAATTTTACAACCTCATTCCGCGACTTTTCTTGAAAATCCTCATTTTCATCAAACCGTTTTTTGGCTTGTTTGTAAAAATTAACTAAGTCACCAATATCCAAAGCATTAGCAGTAGTCAAAGCTTCCGGTGAAACTTCTCGAAGATTGGTAATTAACATTCCGAACTGAGTACCCCAGTCACCAACGTGATTTAAGCGAATTACATCATGTCCCCTGAACTCTAAAATTCTGGCGATCGCATCACCGATAATGGTAGAGCGTAAATGTCCGACATGCATTTCCTTAGCAATATTGGGACTCGAAAAATCCACAACTTCCCGTTTCAGTTGTTTTGCTGTGGGAACCCCCAAACGCTCATCTTTTTGAATCGAATTTAACTGTTCTTCCAGATAAGATGTTTGTAACCGTAGATTAATAAAACCGGGACCAGCAATTTCAGGTTTTTCGCAAATATCCGACACATCAAGATGATCAACAACTTGATTTGCAATATCTCTAGGTTTTTGTCCCAACTTCTTTGCTAAAGACAAAGCCATATTAGCTTGAAAATCACCAAACTTAGGATTTGATGCAGGAACTAAAATCGGGTCGGTATTACCATACTCATCACCGAAAGCCTTAGCTAGAGCGTGTTTTAACTTTTCTCTTAAATGTTCTTGTGTAGCGTTCATATGTAATTTTCTCTTAATCTTACTGTTTACTCATGTTCAATACAAAAAAGCATATTAATTGATTTTGGAACTTCGTAGTTTACTCAAAATCTCATCATATGACAGATGTATTCTACCGCTTCATCTTTCCTATAGCGGTTTCGTTAATCTATATATAGTCGCTGGAAACATATCAACTTATCCAGCTTGATAGTAGAAAGTTTGTCGTAGCAAATTAAATTCTTCGTCGTTTCATAATACATTAATGCTACGTATATAGATAAAGTGTAGCATGAATTTTCATATTACTCGAATATATTAATCAAAATCAGCAGAATTTAAACGCACTGTATTGGATAGTGATTTAATCCCAAAACTAACTCGATATCGAATCGTTATTTCCCGAGTAGCATTTTCCAGATTTCTATAACTATCATTACTATTCAATGATGCTGCTGTAACAACTATATCTTTTAATTTATTTTGATAAACTTCTGATTCTCCAACAATAGGAGAAAGTTCTTCAATTTGGATAATATTTTCAATCTCAGTATTTGTTGACTCTAATAAAATCTTTGCATGAGAATGAGCATTTTTAATTGCTGCTTTTCTAGCTTTTTCCTTTACTTCTGAATTTGTACTAAACACAGGCTGATGCATATCTAAAGTAAACGAATAGCGCGGTTTTTTGAATAACTTTTCTAACGTTGATACAGCTTGGATTAAACGAGATATATCAGAACAAGAAA
>CAKZYM010000846.1 GCA_937884685.1 uncultured Calothrix sp. | reverse complement strand
ATTATACTCAAGTTAATTATCCAAATCATGTCTCTGAAAATTTAACTCATACTCAAAATAATGATATTAATGAAACTACAAAAATTTTAGATAATCATGATATAAATCCGATAATAACCGAGGAGAAGAAACAACAAGAAGAAATAAATTTAGTCAATAAAAAATCTCATAAATCACATATAAATAAAAAGAATCGCAGCAAACTAAAGACTAAAGTTAAAACTGCAAGTAAGTCAAATACAAAAACTCAACCCAAGATAAAACCAAAGCAAAATGATGATATTAATCTACAAACTACTGTAGATAAATTTTCTATAGAAGAGAATCAATCAAAAAATATCCATATCAATACTCAAGATGATTTATCAATTACAAATAATAATTCTGATTTATTAAAAACTGATAGTGATATAGAAGTATTAAAAAATATTGATAATAATCAAGTTACACAATTTAAGACAGAGAATGATTCTGGAAATGAAAATCATGCTCCTAATTCATTTACTTCTGAAGTATCTATAATAGAAGATAATCAGAACCATATAGAAACTAATAATAAAACAGAATTAAATCATCCTCTAAATTTAGAATCACAGGAATCATTCACTCCAGAAAAATCATCTCATATCGAAGCTGAAGAGATATCAGAAAATTTTACAGATGAGCTTATAGAAAAAAAATCAGTAAATCCAGAAAATTCCCCATCAATTGTAGAAGAACCATCTATTTTAGTAAACGATTTTAATAATCAACAAGATAGCAATAATCAAACTTCTATAATTAATAATGTAGATTTTCCTATTTCTGAAACCACATCACAAACAGAAATACTATCAGATAATGTAGACTCAGTTGATGATAATCAACTATTTTCAGTAGATGATAGTTCTCAACCTATTATCACAAATCAAAATGAAATAGAAAACCCGAAAATTCAAGCGGATACAGATTTTACTGCATCTAAAATATCTGATAGCTCAAAGCCAATAGAAATGCCATCAGATAATATCACCTCAATTATCAATAATCAACCTGAGCCTATCATTACAACCCAAAATGAACTAGAAAATCCACAGAAATCAACTAATTTACATCCAGATATTTCAAACAGTAATATACAAAATAAAGAAGCTTTAGATTCCCAAACTTTCAAAGAATCATCAAACCAGCAAAATATCTCAGAAATCTCAGAAAACAATATTAACCAACCTCTAGACAATACCTCTATCACTCCACTAATAGCTGAAGAAACATCTACTTTAATCAGCGAAAATAGTAATTATCAAGATATAAATATTCAAAATCCTATACAACCTGAAATTCCATTAGATAGCATCATCAGCGATACTGACAATCAAGCAGATACTGCACAAACCGATAACAATCAAAACTTATCTATAGTCACCCCTACAAACGAAACTCAAAATAATCCAGTTATCCCCCATCAATCAACTGAATTTGAGCAGCAACCAGTTAAACCAGATGAATCCACTGATTCTCAATCATTTACAATTAATCTAGATGAATCAACTGCATCTGAATTTTCTCAATCTATAGATGTTACAAATCAAGAAATTCAACGAGAAGTTAAACAAATATCTGATGAGAATCAGCATCTAGAAAATATAAATCAAGAAATACTTCCCAGTCAGGAAGGTAACAACTCAACAGAATTACCACTAGAATCTACAGAAGTAATATCTGATGTTACCGATAATGATGAATTACAAAAATCTACTTCAAGCAATACCAACTCTCAAATATCAGTACCAAAACAAACAGATATTGAGATAGAGGAAATTGAGCAAACTATTGAGCAAACTACTTATAAATCAAATCAGATATCAAAAGAAGAAAATATTCCCGTAATTCCTGAAATTTCCAATCATGAAAATAATTCTAATTTATCTCCTGAATTTGAAGAAATAATTCCCACAATACCTGATGCTGAACAAAAATTAGAAGAAAAAACTATACCATTAAAATTGATATCTGATATAAATCATCAAACAAATTCAGATATTTCCAATACTACTAATATTAAAGATTTACCAGAAAATTTATTACAACCATCCTCCGAAACTGAAACTCCTATTCATAATCCAGATTTATCAGTAGAGCAAGATAATCCAGAGATTCAAACAACTTTTATTACAGAACAACAATCGGACAATATATTAAATACTCCTGATAACACTTCAAATATAGATTTAGAAAATAAACTAGATGAAAATCAAAATCAAAATTTAAAGAGTAAGTTCCATCAAAAATTTAACCAGAAACTAGAAAATCAACAACCAATCCAAGGTTACGCTACAGGTGGGAAGGTTATAGAATCTCCAGTTGAAAAGAATCAACCAATAGCACCTTCAGATACAATCCCAGCAATGTTAACTCCTGGGGAATTTGTAGTTAATGCTCAAGATGCTCAGCAAAATATTGATATATTAGAAAATATCAACAGTGGGAAAAAAGCTGAAGAGATTATTCAACCAAGTTTAGAAGAATCTATTCCCACAGAAACCTCAAATCCTGTAATCCAAAGAAAAGAATCTCAAATTATTCCCTCTTCGACATCTAACTCATTAACTTCCCCTTCCTTGGGTGTAGAAATTGAACAAAATCAACCTCCTCTGATAAATTCTTCAAACACAAACCAACCAGAAAATATAAGTCCTAAAATTACCCCAGCTTCCACAAATAATTATTCATCATCAAATTTAATTTTCCGCAAGCAGAATAATCATCAAACTAACGAAGTTCCCTCCCAATGGTCAAATGTTGAAGAACTATTAAACGGTGAAAGCAATGAACTTACAACATTATTTGACTTTGGTGCTGAAGAAACAAATTCCCATAATTCAGATTCCTATAGTTCAAATTCCCAATACTCAAATTCACAAAATTCAAATTACCAAAACGTAAACTTCCACCATGTAAAATCTTCTCATGCTTCTCAAACCCCATCGGATACAGTTAGGATTGCTCCTAAACTAATTTCGGAAGTACAAAATATTCATCAAAGTAGAGAAATCCCACCAGATATTTCTAGAGATATAGAACCAATATCTGAAACCATAGAAAATCCCGCATTTACCGGTGAAGCTAATGAAAACGAACAACAAGACACCCAAGATTTAGAAATTTTAGCTAATGAAATTTACCAGAGATTACGACAACGCTTAGAAATAGAAAAAGAGCGTCAAGGTGCTTCTTTCGGACGCTTACCTTGGTAATTATAATTTTGAATTTTTAACTTTGAACTTTGAATTTTTAATGCTGAGCAAACCAACATGACAACTCCAAGTATTAATACTCCTAACAAAAAAAGTCCCCAACTTGTAAAAGCTAAATTAAAGGCTTATAACGGTGAAGCGGAAGATATTGAATTAATGTTCAATCCTACAGATATTAGTTTTGCTCGTAGCGTCAAATGGGAAAGTAAACAAGGTAATAGAGGAGCAACTCTTTTACCTAAAGTCAACTTTTCAGGTGTTGACCCTTATAAATTTACACTCAAACAATTACTTTTTGATACCTATGAAACTAAAAAATCTGTAATGACAGAATATGTAAATAAAATAAAAAAAGGAGTAGAAACTATTGACCGTGAAGACGATAAACGTCCTCCAGTTTATATCTTTACATGGGGACAAGAATATTTTCACTGTGTAATTACAAGTCTTACCTATAATTTAACCATGTTTCTTACTGATGGTACTCCAGTCAGAGCAATGGTAGATATTGCATTACAAGAAGTAGATAAAAATAATCTTCCTAAAGGTAAAGACTCTAAATCTAAAGGTAAGGATCGTAAACCAAATCGTAGTCTTGGTCCAACTGATTAATATAGCGGTTTTCATTTTATTTTAATACAAAAGGGAACCTCATCCCGTTTTACGGACACCCATCTCCTTATCAAGGAGAGTGGAAAAGGTTTATTTATATTCCATACATTAAAGTGAAAATTTATGTCTGAAAGTCTTTATTTAGGTCAACCGGAAGTTAAAATAGATGGTCAAGCTGTATCTCCTGAATTAATTAAGGATTTACTACAAATTACTATCGAGGAAAGTTTACATTTACCTTCTATGTTTACACTGGTAGTTCATAATAGCTATATTCCTACCAATGAGCGTTCTGAACATGAATCTAAACGTCACGAAAAATTATTTGAAATTGGGAAAAAAGTACAATTAGGCTTTGCTGCTAGTACTACTCAAGATGCACATTTTAAAACAGAAAGTAAAGAAGATTATTTAATAGAAGGCGAAATTACCGGCATTGAAGTTAATTTAAACGAAAAATCAGAAGCACCAATTATTATTCGTGGATATGATATTTCTCACCGCTTACATCGGGGACGTTTTAACCGTTCTTTTCTAAATGTAACTGATAGCGATATCGTCAAAAAAATTGCTCGTGAAGCTGATATTAAATTAGGTAAAATAGACAACAGCGGCGAACCTCATGAATATGTTTTTCAAGAAAATCAAACTAATATGGAGTTTCTCCGGGAGCGTGCAGCTTTAATTGGATTTGAACTATTTATTGAAGGAGAAAAAATTAATTTTTGTCAACCAGAAAAAGAACCAGAATCATTAGATTTAACTTGGTTAATTGATATTAGCAAATTTAATACTCGTACTACTAGCGCCGAACAAGTAAGTTCTGTAGAAGTCCGTGGTTGGGACTATACCCAAAAAAAATTGATTACCTCAACAGCCAATTCAGAAAAAGTTGTTACAACTACAGGTAACGGTCAAGGAAGTAATAGTTCAAATAAATTTAATCTCAGTCAACCTCCCAAAATGACTGTTGTTGATAAACCCGTTTTCAGTGCGAAACAAGCAGAGAAAATGGCTCAAGCCTTATGTGATGAATTAGGAGGAGAATTTGTCTATGCAGATGCTGCTTGTGAAGGGAATCCTAAAATTAGACCAGGTAAAATGGTTAACCTCAAAAAAATTGGCGATCGCTTTAATGGAAAGTACTATATTACCGAAGCTCGTCATACATATCGTCAACGAATTTATAAAACCGATTTTAGTGTCCGGGGTTTACGTACCGGCAATTTATTTACAACTTTAGCTTCACAGGTTCACTTACAACCCGGTCAAACTTTCTTAGTGGGAATTGTCACCAATAATAAAGACCCCGAAGGATGGGGTCGAGTCAAAGTCAAATTTCCCACCCTCACAGAAGAACATGAAAGTAATTGGGCTAGAGTCGTCGCTTTAGGAGCAGCCAAACAGCGGGGTTTTGATTGTTTACCAGAAGTTAACGACGAAGTATTAGTGGGTTTTGAACATGGAGATATTCATCGTCCCTACATCCTGGGAGGAGTTTGGAATGGTAAAGACATCCCACCAGAATCAATTAACGATACAGTAGTAGGAGGAAAAGTCCGCTTACGCACCATTAAAACCCGTACCGGTCATACCTTACAATTCATTGAAGAAGACAAAGGTGGTAGTAAAAAAGGAATTCGCATCGAAACCACAGGAGGTCATAAAATATATCTCAACGACAGCGATAAAAGCATAGAAATTGAAACTAGTGGTGGACATTCCATCAAAATGGACGATAGAGGTAGATCGATAGCAGTAAAATCCACAGGAAACATGAGCTTAGATGCCAAAGGAAACATCGATATTACCGCAACAGGTAAAATTAAGATTCAAGGTGCAATGATTAATTTAAATTGAGAATTGGGCATGGGGCATTGGGCATTGGGCATTGGGCATTGGTTATTAAATAGAATTTCTACCCCCTCTTAGCCGTCTTCGCACGGAAATAAATAACAGATAAAGGTGTACTGGGAGGGGAGAGCGAGCAGGAAGGATAAACGAGAACGGAGCGCGTCC